>JBGPIS010000222.1:0-4931 GCA_041484965.1 Methylomirabilia bacterium | reverse complement strand
CCGTGCCAGAGTGCCGCGTCGAGGTCCGGGTACCGCGCCGTGAGCCGCCGGAGCACGCTGCGGACGGTCGCCCCCGGGGCCAACGCCTCCTCGAAGACCCGCCGTCCGGTGCCGTCGCCTCCGATGAACTTCGTGACCCAGGAGGCGACCTCGACCGGGATGGTCGCGCTCGTGGCGCCGGCGCGGCTCATCAGGCCGTCGCGCAGCAGGACGGGCGAGGCGTGTCGGCCATGGACACCGCCTAGCAGCAGGCGGTCAGGAGTCGGACGAGCTCCGACACCATGTCGGGACGCGCGGCGTAGTAGACGAAGCGCTCCTCCTTCCGGCTCTGCACGAGCCCGGCGCGGCGGAGCAGGTCGAGGTGGTGAGACAGCGTCGGCCCCGGCACCTCGAGCTCCGCCTGGATCTCGCCGGCCGGCACCTCGCGGCCCTGGCGGACCAGGAGGAAGAAGATCTGGAGCCGCGTGAGGTGCGCGAGCGCTTTGAACGCCTCGACGTGGGCCTCGCGGGCCTGGAGCCGGGCGAGCGGTAGCGTCTTCAACTTCCCGGCTTCGTCGCAGTCTCGTTGAGGAACTCGGCCCTCTTGGTCCGGAGCCTCCGCAGTAGCTCCTCGAAGGAGCTCGTCCGGACGATCTTGTCGAACTGCGCCCGGTAGTTGGCGATGAGGCTGACGTTCTCGATCAGGACGTCGTAGATGAGCCACCGGTCGTCCCGCAGCAGCATCCGCGACTCGACCGGCACCTCCGTGCCGTTCTTCGTGACGACCTTGGCCCGCACGACGGCGTGGTCGCCGTCGAGCGTCTCGGCGACGTAGCGGATCCGCTCGCCGCCGTACTGGTCGATCCGCGCGATGTAGGTGCGCTCGAGGAGGTCGGCGAAGAGATGCGTGAACTCCTCGCGCTCGGCGGGCGTCCGCCCGTGCCAGTGGCGGGCCAGCGCTCGCCTGGCAGTCTCAGCGACGTCGAAGATCTCGGCGGCGATCTTCCGGACTGCCGCGCGGCGATCCTGGACGCGGAGCGCCGGGTCCTCGAGCACCTTGACGACCTGGTCACCGTACTCGCGGAGCTGATCGGTCGGCGACGAGCCGGCCCACGCCGGAGTGGCTAGCCCAAGAACAAGCGTCAGAGTGAGGAGCGGCTTGGCTTTCATATGGGCTGGAGTATAACGGCTCGCTTGACGGCTCGCCACTGTCCGACGATCACCGACGCCGCGCTCGCCGTCCTCCTCGCGCTCCATCCCCGCCGGCGCACCCGCGCGGGCCAGCACAGCGGCCTGTCGAGGCTCGAGGCGGCCGTCTGGCTCGGCGCCGTGGCGCTGAGAGGTCCCTTGCCGGAGCTCGCGCACGACCAGCCACGCCGCGGCGGACTCGAGGACCGCGGCGACCACGTACACCGCGTGGACGCCGGCCAAGTGGATCACGAGGCCGCCTGCGAGCGGGCCCAGCACCCCGCGGACGCCGGCTAGCGTCGCGCCGATCGCCACATATTGCGGCGCGCGCCGTGGGCCGGCGACGTCGATCACGACCATCAGCCAGACGAGCTCGAGGCCGACCCCGGCGAGCGCGTCGGCCGCCGAGCTCCCGACCAGCACCCACGGGCTCCACGCCAGCGCGCAGATGGCCGGCGCCACGGCCCCGACGGCGTACATGAGGGCGAGTGCCACGAGGCTCGAGCGCCGGTCCACCAGCCAGCCCCAGAGGCCGCTGCCGACGAGCGTCGCCGCCGCCGCGGCCGCGGCGAAGACGCCCACCTGCCCCGCGCTCACGTTCAGGACGTCCACGAGCAGAAGCGGGTGAGCGGGGGTCTGGATCCAGCAGCCGGCGCCGAAGAGAAACGCGGCGACGAGGAGCCGTCGGAAGCCGTGATCGTCGCGCACGGCCGCCCACGCCCCCGCGAGCCCGAGACGCTCCGCGCGCCCGTCCGCGCCGCGCTCGGGCACCCTGAGCCGCCGCTGCGTGAGGCTCGCCGCCATCCCGACGAGGGCCGCAGCAGGGAAGATCCAGCGGTAGTCGAGGCGCTCGAAGAGCTGGCCGGCGCCGAGGGCCAACGCGATACCCAGGACGGCGCCGGCCATGCGCACTGCGCCGAGGGCGCGCCCGCGCTCCCCGCGCGGATAGACGCGCTCGACGACGGCGGCCTGCGCGGGCCCGGCCGCCGCGCCGAAGAAATTCTGCGCGACGACCAACCCGACGAACGACCACGCGGAGGCGGCGAGCGGCACCAGGACGAAGACGCCACGCGCCAGGAACGTCGGCCACACGAGGTACGGGAGGGGCGCGCGCCCGTGGAGCGCCCGCGCCCACACGAGCGAGAGCAGCAGGCACGCGCCGCCCGCCGCCGACATCACCGAGAGCTGGAACGGCGTCGCCCCGAGCTCGCGTCGCAGGATCAGGCCGATGAACGGGCCGGTCAGGCCGGCGAAGAGGGTGAACAGCAGGGCGGCCGAGATGTCGATCCTGAGGGCGTTCCGGATGCCGGGGCTGAAGTGTGTGGCGACCATGCGCCCTCGATTATGTCGTATCCTCTCGCCTATGACGACCCATTCGAGCGCGCCCGCCAACCTCTCTGGGCAGGTCGCGTTGGCCACTGGAGCCGGCTGCGGCATCGGCCAGGCGATCACCCTGCCGTCGCGCCCGGGCCGGTGCAGACCGAGATGACGCGCGGCTATGACTACAACGTCGTGGCCCAGCCGATCTCGCGCATGGGGCACGCCGATGACGTGGCGCAGGCGGTCGTCTACCTGGCGTCGTCCATGTCGAGCTTCGTGACCGGCCAGGTCATCGTCGTCGACGGCGGCGGCGTGCTCGATTAGCGTTTTCGGGGGAACGCGCCATGCCCATCAGCGCCACCGACCCGTATCCGCGCCGCCGCGTCCGAGTCCTCGACACCGAGCTTGCCTACGTCGACGCGGGCACGGGCGACCCGGTCGTGTTCCTGCACGGCAACCCGACCTCGTCGTATCTCTGGCGCAACGTGATCCCGCACGTCGCGGGCGTCGGGCGGTGCCTGGCGCCGGACCTCGTGGGCATGGGCGACTCGGGCAAGGCGCCGGACGGCTCGTACCGCTTCGTGGACCACGCGCGCTACCTCGACGCCTGGTTCGATGCCCTCGGACTCGAGCGGCGCGTAGCGCTCGTCGTTCACGACTGGGGCTCGGCGCTCGGCTTCCACTGGGCGCGCCGCCACCCCGAGCGCGTCCGCGGCATCGCGTACATGGAGGCGATCGTCCGTCCGATGACGTGGGACGAGTGGCCCGAGCCCGCGCGCCGGATCTTCCAGGCCATGCGGGGGTCGGCAGGCGAGGAGATCGTGCTGGTGAAGAACGTCTTCGTCGAACGACTCCTGCCGGCGAGCGTGATGCGGGGCCTCACGCCGGAGGAGATGGAGCGCTACCGTGCGCCCTACCGCGAACCGGGGGAGTCGCGCCGGCCGACGCTGACGTGGCCGCGCCAGATCCCGCTGGACGGCGAGCCCGCGGACGTCGCCGCGATCGCGCGCGCGTACGGAGAATGGCTCGGCGCGAGCCCGGTGCCGAAGCTCTTCGTCACCGGCGACCCCGGGTTCCTCACGACCGGACCGCTGCGCGCCTTTTGCCGAACGTTCCCCAACCAGGCGGAGGTCACGGTGACAGGGACGCACTTCATCCAGGAGGACTCGCCCGACCAGATCGGGCAGGCGGTCGCCGCCTTCGTGCGGCGGATCAGCGCGGGCGGAGGCGCTCGATAGACACGACGAGGAGCGCGCCGGGCACATCCTTGAGGCCGAACGCGATGCTGTCGCCCGCTCGGAAGCCCTGGAAGAGGTCGGTGGACGCGGCGATGAACGGCATGTCCATCGTCTCCTCCATGAGACCGTGGATCGGGTCGTGGTGGATGATGATCACGGGCCGGGTGGCGTGCAGGCTCGACGGCGGCGGCAGGACGGCGACCACGACGCCCGTGCCGCGCCAGTCGGGCTTGACCGCCTCGGGGCCCTGCGGCGCCGCCGGCGTCGCGTGGAGCGCCGCGAGCAGAACGACCAGCACCGGAACGCGTCGCAGCGGCATACGCCATTGTACCGGCTCGTCCGACGGTCGGCACACCGCCCGCGGCCCCCAGGGCTCGGCCTCGAGCGCGACCGCGTCCGAGGCTAGTCGGGCGCGACCATGAGCCTGAGGGTCACGCGGCGCTTCTTCTCGTCGGGCAGCGCGCGGTCGGCGATCGGGCCGAGACCGACCGAATGGATCCGCGGCAGCTCGATCCCCTTCTCGACCAGGAAGCGCCGGACGGCCTCGACGCGACGCTGGCTCAGCGCGACGTTGTAGTCGTAGGTGCCGACCGGATCCGCGTACCCTTCGAGGTCGACCATGAGCCGCGGGTTCTGGTACAGCTCCTTCACGAGCGACGCGATCGAGGTCTGCGCGGCGTCGTTCAGGTCCCACTTGTCGAAGGCGAACTGCACCTGCAGGGTCTCGACGAGGTCGCGCTTGTGCCGGCTGCTCCAGAGGCGCGACAGCCGCGTGTTGACGTCTTCGGCCCTCACGTGAGCAGCGTCGGCCCGCTCGCGCGCGGCGCGCGCGACCTCACCCGTCTGCCCGAGCCCCGTCTCCGCGGTCGTGAGCCGCGAGCCCATACCGTCGACCCGCTTGGACTGCTCGCCGATCCGCTGGTCGAAGTCGACTTCCTTCTTGCCGACCAAGTCCCGTACCCAGTCGCGTGTCGCGCAGCCGGTGACGAGGACCAGCGCCACCGATGACACGATCATGCCTCCCGCGATCCGTCGCATACGCGTCCTCCTTTCGGGTGCACACGCAGAATGCTGCCTTCCGATCGGTGGGCATGCAACGGAGCGGCCAAGGGTGAATGCTCGCGATTTCCCGGGAGAAACGCGCCCCAGCCGGCCGGCGCGGTGTCACGCGCGCGAACGCGGAGAGTCAGCGGGCTGACGCCGCCT
>JBGPIS010000221.1:0-4941 GCA_041484965.1 Methylomirabilia bacterium | reverse complement strand
CTCAGGGTGTTGGTCCGCGGCCGAGCGCGTCTCCCCCAGTCATAGCGGACGTCTCGGAGACGAGGCTGCAGCTCATGATTGACGAAGGCCTGATCGATCCGAAAGCCATTGCCCTTGTTCGGCGAGTACCACGTATAGGCGCGCGCCCGGCCGCGCAGCAGGCGGAACGCGTCGCGCCATCCTGACCGCTCGAGGGTTTCCAGCCACGCCTCCTCTTTCGGCCCGAACACCGGAGTCTCCTCGTCGATCCCCGGGCGGCCGGAGTTCGTATCACCGAGAAGCACCGCCGGGCCGCGGCGCCAGCGGTCGAGCGATCTGAGCACGGCCGCATAGAACACATCCTTGCGGCCGGTCGCCCGGTTCGGGACGTGCATCGCGCCCAACATCAGCGGGCGTGGAGCCAGGACGGACGCGAGCAGCCATCGCCCCGGTTCATCGGGCTCCGCCCGCAGACGAAGGCGCCGCAGCGGCCACCGCGCGGCGACGAGCAGGCGATTGACGCCCGGCTGTGCGGGATCCGCCGTGGTGCATTGATGCGCGAGCCCAAGCGAGGCGAGCGAGCTCGCCAGCTCGCGGCTGGGCGGTGTTGCCCGAAATTCGCACAGGGCCACGATATCCGGCGCCCAGCCCTCGAGCTGGCGGGCGATGCTGCCGACACGAGTGCCGCCGCCGGCGCGGATGTTCCAGGAGACGATTCGCATGGCGGCCCGCGGCTGACCGACGTCAGCGCTTCAGGAGGGTCCTCAGTAGCTCTTCGGAAGCCCCAGCACGTGCTCGGACAGATAGTTGAGCACCATCTGCTGCGACACCGGCGCGATCTTGTAGAGCCGGACCTCACGCCAGAGCCGCTCGACGTAGAACTCCTTGGCGTAGCCGTAGCCGCCGTGGGTCTGGAGCGCGACGTCGCACGCCTCGAAGCCCGCCTCGGCGGCCATGAGCTTCGCCGTGTTCGCCTCGGCGCCGCAGGGCCGGCCGTTGTCGAAGAGCCACGCGGCCTTCAGGCACATCAACTCGGCCGTTTCCAACTTCGCCCACGCCAGAGCCAGCGGATGGGCGATCGCCTGGTTCTGGCCGATGGGTCGGTCGAAGACCACGCGCTCCTTCGCGTACTGGACCCCGCGCTCGAGCGCCGCGCGACCGATGCCGACCGCCTCGATCCCCGTGAAGATGCGCTCGGGGTTCAGCGAGTCGAGCAGATGATAGAAGCCGCGGCCGACCTCGCCGACGACGTTCTCACGCGGCACCTCGAGGCCGTCGATGAAGATCTCATTCGAGTCCACCGCGGCGCGGCCGAGCTTCTCGATCTCGCGCACGGCGATCTTCGAGCGGTCGAACTCGGTGAAGAAGAGCGTCATCCCGCCGAAGGGCTTCGCCGCGTCGCGTGGCGCCGTGCGCGCGAGCAGGAGGATGTGCGTCGCCTCGCGCGCGTTGGTGTTCCAGACCTTCCGGCCGTTGACGATGAAGCGGTCGCCCGTGAGCTCGGCCTTGGTCTGGATGCGCGAGGTGTCGGTCCCGGCGTTCGGTTCGGTGACGCCGAACGACATGACGATCTCGCCGGTCGCGATCCGCGACAGGTACTTCCGCTTGAGCGGCTCGGCGCCGTGCTTGATCACCGGCATCGGCGGGAACAGGTAGAAGTGGATCGGCGAGGCGCCGGAGGTACCGGCGCCGGCGGCGCAGATCTCGTGGAGCATGAGCGTCGCCTCGGTGACGCCAAGGCCGGAGCCGCCGTACTCCTCCGGGATGATCATCCCGAGCCAGCCGGCCTGGGCGAACTTCTTGACCCAGTCCCACGGATACTCGGCTTTCTTGTCCTTCTCGAGCCAGTAGTCCAGCGAGAACGAGCGCGCGAGCGTCGCGACCTCTTTGCGAATCAGCTCCTGCTGCTCCGTCAGCTGAAAGTCCATGGCCGGCATTCTAGCGCACCCCGCCGGGCAGCGGGGCGGGCGGGGGTGCCCTCCGAGACCCGTAGCTTCTGGGGGCTGACCCGAGGCGAAGCTATCGGGAGCTGCCCTCGGGGGTGACGGATAGCGTGGTCGAGGAGGGCACCCCCGCCCGCCCCGCTGCCCGGCGGGGTGCGCTAGAATGTCGCGCCATGGGCGTCCAGGCGCTGCACGCGCTGCAGAACGGCTTCATGGGCTTCGAGCGCTCCGGCCTCTTCTTCGGCGAGCGCTCGAGCGAGCGCGTCCAGATCCCGATCGCCTGCTGGCTCATCCGCGCCTCCGAGGCGACGATCCTGTTCGACACGGGGCTCTCGCCGCGCGCGATCCCCGGCCTCATGCGCAACGACCCGATGGCGCGCTTCACCGAGGAGGACCTGCTCGTCCACCGGCTCGACGCACTCGGCCTCGAGCCCGACAACGTGGACCTCGTCGTGCTCTCGCATCTCCACTACGACCACGCGGGCGGCGCCCAGCTCTTCCCGAAGTCCGAGCTCGTCGTCCAGAAGGACGAGTACGCCTACGCCCACTACCCGGCCTCGTTCTTCGAGAGCTTCTACTACCGGAAGAACTTCGATCTCCCCGGCTACCGCTGGCGGCTCCTCGACGGCGACACCGAGCTCCTGCCGGGCGTCACAGCGCTGCGCACCGACGGCCACACGCCGGGCCACCAGTCGCTGCTCGTCGAGCTGCCCGAGACCGGGCCCGTGATCCTCGCCGCCGACTCGTGCTACTGGCGGGAGCACGCCGAGCAGGAGCGCGTCCCCGGCGTCGTCTGGAATCCGACGCAGGCGCTCCACTCGATCAAGAAGCTGAAGACGATCGCGCGCCTGACCGGCGCCAAGATCTTCCCCGGCCACGACCCAAACTTCTGGGAGACCGTCAGGCAGCACCCTGACGCATACCGCTAGGACAGGAGGACCGCCCGTGACTGCACGAATCCCCTCGATCGCGCTGCTGGCCGCCGTGTTCGCCGTGAGCCTCGCCACCCCCGCGGCGGCGCAGACCCGCGAGCTCGTCATGGGCAACGTGAACCCGGCGAAGCACGGCACGACGCTGACGGCGCAGCAGTTCGCCGACAAGCTCGCGGAGCTCACCGGCGGGAAGGTCAAGGTCGTCCACCACCACTCCGGCGCCCTCGGCGGCGAGCGCGAGGTGGCCCAGCAGGTCCAGCTCGGCACCGTGGACCTGTCGCCCGTCACGACCGCGCCCCTCTCGACGCTCGTCCCCGAGATGTCGGTCTTCCAGCTCCCCTACATCTTCCGGGACTACGCGCACGTCTACGCGGCGCTCGACGGCTCGGACACGATCCGGAAATACTACGACCCCATCCTCGACAGGAAGGGGCTCAAGCTCATCGGGTTCATCGCCGCCGGCTACCGCGGCATCTACGGCCACTACCCGATCAACTCGCTCGCCGACGTCAAGGGCCGGAAGATCCGCGTGCAGGAGGACAAGATCCTCGTCGCGACCTTCAAGGCGCTCGGCATGATCTCGACGCCGATCGCGTTCCCCGAGGTGGCGACGTCGCTCCAGACGAAGGTCATCGACTTCGCCGAGGGTGGGATCAACACCTTCTACCACAACAAGTTCTACGACATCGTGAAGTACGTCGCCGACGTGCGCCACACCCACCAGGCGGTCGCGCTGGTGATGTCGAAGGCGACGTGGGTCAAGCAGGACGCGGCGACGCAGCAGGCGATCGTGGACGCCGCGAGATACGCCGAACAGTGGAACAGGAAGTTCATCCTCGATGAGGACCGTGACATCCAGGACCAGGTGAAGGCCAAGGGCGTTGCAATCACCAAGCCCGACGCCACGCCGTTCCGCGAGGCGACCAGGAGCGTGTACGACGAGTTCTACGCGACGCCGGCCGGCAAGGACGCCCGCAAGATCGTCGATCACATCCTGAGCCTCAAGTAGGCGCGTGCCCGCGCCCGCTCCGCCCTTCGGCCGCTGGGGGACCAGGTTCTACGAGTGGCTCGGCTACCTCGCCGGCGCGCTCATCGCGCTCCTGACGCTCGCGGTCTTCCTCCAGGTGATCCTGCGCTACGTGTTCCACACCGGCATCGAGGGGCTCGACGAGGCGCCGCGCTACCTGTTCATCTGGCTGGTCATGATCGGCGCGGCCGCGGCGATGCACCGCGGTGAGCACACGACCCTTCAGTTCTTCCGCGAGCGCCTGTCACGGCGCGGTCGCGCGGTGGCGACGGTCGTCACCGAGGGCGTGGGCATCCTGCTCTTTCTCTCGATGATCAAGACGAGCTTCGTGCTCGTGCCGAACTCGCAGCTCCAGTCGAGCCCCGGGCTCGGCCTGCCCCTCGGCTACGTCTACGCCGCGGTGCCGGTCGGCGCAGCGCTCATCATCCTGCCGATGGCGTGGCACCTCGCGCGGGCGGCGAGAGACCTGTGGCAGAGACCCTCCTGATCGTTTTCGTGCTGTTCGTGGCGCTCGGGATGCCGATCGGCATCGCGCTCGGCGTCGGCACCCTCGCGGCGGCGACCATCTATCCTTCGCTGAATCCGATCATCATTCCCTCGCGCTTCGTCGGCCTGCTCTCCGACTCCTTCGTGCTCCTCGCGGCGCCGCTCTTCATCCTCGCCGGCAACATCGCCGCGCGTGGCGGCATCGCGCACGCGCTGATCGAGCTGGCGCTCGTGCTCGTCGGCCGCTTCCGCGGCGGGCTCGCCTACGTGAACATCGTGTCGTCTATGTTCTTCGGCGGCATCTCGGGCTCGGCGGTTGCCGACGTGTCGGCGCTCGGCACCGTGCTGATCCCCCAGATGGTCCGCAAGGGCTACGATCGCGACTTCGCCACGGTGCTTACGATCTGCGCGGCGATCCTGGCGCCGATCATCCCGCCTTCGATCATCGCGGTCATCTACGCCTGGATGGCCGACGAGTCGGTGGCGGCGATCTTCGCGGGCGGCTATCTGCCCGGCCTGCTCGTCGCGATCGGGATGGCGATACCGACGTTCGTCATCGCCCGGAAGCGCAATT
>JBGPIS010000220.1:0-4950 GCA_041484965.1 Methylomirabilia bacterium | reverse complement strand
CTACCGGCGCGACACGACGATCGCCGACTGGGGAGGCGCCGCCTGCGCGACCGCGGCGCCCGGAGCCGTCACGTGCAAGACGGTGCGGGTCGCCGTCTACTACCGGGTGTCGTCAGGCGGCGGCGGTACCAGACAGGAGCGACGCGTGGAACTCCTGACCGTCATGGCGTTCCGGACGTGAGGGTGCTTGGCGACGAGCGCGGCGTGGCGCTCGTCCTCTCGCTCATCGTCCTCCTGACCGTGAGCGGGTTGGCGCTCGCGTTCCTCTCGGTAAGCGCCTTCGAGCCCCGGATCGCGCGCAACCTCAGCGATGCAGCGCGGGCGCGCTACCTCGCCGAGGCGGGCCTCGAGATCGGGTATGCCACGCTCGTCGCCGCCGGCGGCCCCGAGGGGACCTGGAGCTCCCTACTGGCGGCCGCCACCCCGGCGAGCCCCTGGGTAGCGCTGCCCTCGCTGACCCGCGCGGCGCCCCCTGGCCTCACGCCGGCGGAGGGAACCTACAGCGTCACCATCCGGAACGATTCGCAGCCGGGCGACGTCGTGACCACCGGCGAGCCGGCGGCGGACTCGTCGGTCACGCGCGATCGTAACGGCGTGGTGATCATGCGATCCACTGGCACGTTCGACGCCGCGACGCGGACCATCGAGGTCGTCGTGAAACGTCAGAGCCCCACGAAGGCCGACCGCCCAGCCCCCCCTACGATGTCGAATTGGCGCGAGATCTAGGGTTTACTCGCGCTACAATCGCCGCACGGTCCAGCTTCGGACCGGCGCTCCGATTCCGCCGGTAGGGGCTGCCCAGAGCCTCGACGCCAAATGTTGTACGTGTGAAAATATTGGTGCCCTGAGGCGGCGCGCCTATACTACTTAGCCACGAGGGAGAAAGGCGTTTAATCATGGCGTTTTTCCGCAAGGCTCCGGAAATCTTCGGGCTCGACATCGGGTCGAGTGCTGTCAAGGTGCTCGAACTGAAGCAGGCCGGCGGCTCCTACAGGGTGGCGGCGCTCGGCACCGCTCCGATTCCCCCGGACGCGATCGCCGACGGAACTATCAAGGACCCGCCCACGGTGGTGGACGCAATCAGGAGCGCGGTGGCCAAGGCCGGCGTGAAGGGAAGCGACTGCGCGATCGCCATCTGCGGCCGGGAGCTCATCATCAAGAAGGTTCAGATCCCCGAAGTCCCGGCCAAGGACGTGCACGACGTGGTCCAGCTCGAGGCCGAGCACCACATCCCGTTCGCGATCGACGAGGTCTTCCTCGACTACAACACCGTGGGCCAGCACGGCGGCCAGCTGGACCTGATCCTCGTGGCTGTCAAGAAGTCCAAGGTGCTCGAGTACGCAGCGGTGGTGGAGGACGCGGGCCTCACGCCCACGATCGTCGACGTCGACAGCTTCGCGCTCGGCAACCAATTCGAGCTCAACCACCCGGGCGAGCGCGGCGAGGCGGTCGCCCTCATTGACATCGGCGCCTCGATCATGAAAACCAACGTCGTGCGCGGCGGCTCCACGATCTTCGCGCGCGACATTCCGTTCGGCGGCAACAACTACACCCAGGCGATCGCGCAGCAGCTCAAGATCCCCTTCGAGCAAGCGGAGGCCGCCAAGCTCGGCCGCGACGTCGGCGTGCGGTGGGAAGCCGTCGTCCCGGCGCTCGAAACCGTCTCACGGGAGCTGTCGCTCGAGGTGCAGCGGACGTTCGACTACTTCGCGTCGACGGCCGAGTCCGAGCGCATCGGGAAGATCGTGCTCGCCGGCGGGTGCTCCCTGCTCCCGGGCCTGAACGACTACCTTTCGTCCAACTGGGGCATTCCGGTCGAGCTCGCACGGCCGTTCGAGCGGATCGAGGTCGACCCGCAGTACACCGAGGATGTCAACGCCGCCGGGCCGGCGTTGGCGGTGGCGGTGGGCCTCGCGCTCCGGCTGCCGGGAGACAAGGGCAAATGATCCGGATCAACCTCGCGCCCGAGTCGAAGCGCCGGGGGATAGGATTCCGGCTACCCGCGCTCCCCGCCTTCAACCTCGGCTGGCTGTTCCTCATCGTCTACGTCGTCGCCGGCGTCGCGATCGGTGTCTACTGGTGGACGCTCTCCAGCGAGGAGTCGCAGCTCACCGCCGAGGTCGCCAAGGCAAACGCTGAGCTCGCCCAGCTCAAGGTGACGATCGGCCAGGGCAGTCAGGTGAAGGAACAGACGGCAGAGCTCCGGAAGCGGCTCGTGGTGTTCGAGGAGCTCACCCGGGGCCAGGCGCACTCGGTCGCCCTGGTCGACGCGTTCGCCGACATGATCCCAAAGGACGTCTGGATCACGGGTCTCGAGGAGCGCAGCCAGATCCTCAAGGTGTCGGGCTCGGCGTTTTCCACCACCGCGGTGGCCGACTTCATGCAGAACCTGCGCAGCTCGGGCAAGTTCAAGGAGGTCGACATCGTGGTTTCCCGGCGCGACTTGGGCCGGCCATCGCCGCTGGTGACTTTCGAGGTCACCTGCCGCTTCGAGGGCTAGCATGGCGCTCCCCGCGATCTTTGACCCGATCGTCAACGGTCCCAAGCCCCAGAAGGTCGTCCTGGGTGTCTTCGGGCTCGCGATCATCGGCGCGGCGTCGTACTTCCTGCTGCTGTCGCCGGTCGAGCTCAAGGTCGCGCAGCTTCGCGTGCAGGCGGCGGCGCTCCACGACGAGCTCGTGACGAGCCGGGCGATCGTCGCCGACCTGGCCCGCTTCCGACGCGAGGCGCAGGAGCTCGAGGCGAAGATCGCCGCGCTGAAGGAGCGGCTGCCGGGCGTGCGCGAGATGCCGACGCTCTACCGCAGCCTGTCCGACGCCGGGACGCAGGCGGGGCTCGGCGTGTCACTGTTCCAGCCGCGCGACGCGCTAGCCAAGGACTACTACGTGGAGATCCCGATCACGGTGACGGCGGAGGGCTCCTACCACCAGCTCGGCGAGTTCTTCGAGCGCGTGGCCAAGCTCCCGCGCGTCGTGACCGTGAAGGAGTTGAAGCTGACGTCGGGGGGCCGCCCGCACGTCACGGTGCGCGCGGAGCTCACCCTCGCGACCTATCAATACCGGCCGGTCGGAGCGCCGAAGCCAGGGGCCCCGAAATGACGACCCCGCGCACGCTTCTCACCGCCGCCGGACTCGCCGGGGTGCTCGCCGCCTGCGGGGGATCCCCGCTGCCGGCGCAGGCCCCGAAGCCGCCGGTGGCCGCCGCGCCGCCCGCGACCGCGATGAAGCTGCCCGCCGCGCCGGCGGCGCCCGAACCGACGGGGCCCGACATCCCGAAGTACGAGATCAAGGGGCGGCGTGATCCGTTCGAGACGCTCGACGTCAAGGAGGGCGCCGCGGGGACGACCGTGGCGGCCGCGCGGCTGACCGGAATCGTCCGGAGCCCCAACACCACGCTCGCGCTCGTCGAAACACCGGAAGGCATCGGATACATCCTCAAACCCGGGGACACGCTCGGGGATGGCCGCCTGCTGGAGATCGGCTCCGACAGCGTGGTATTCCAGGTGACGCCGAAGCCCGGCTCACCCACAAACCGCGTGGTACTTAAACTGGCGGCGAACTAAATGAAAATGGAACGACGGAACCCCATCGTGCTGGTCGCGATTAGCGTGGTGTTGATGCTGCTCGTGCCGCAGGGACGCGTCCAGGCGCAGACGGCGCCCACCGTTCTGAGCGACGTGACGGTGTCCTCGCAGCCCGACTCGGTCACGGTCTACGTCAAAACCTCGCAGGAGCCCAAGTACCGAGCGGAGCTGATCGACGGGCCGAGCCGGCTGGTCGTCGATCTCGAGAACACGGTCTACGCGTGGCGCAAGACCCCGCTGGCCGTCGGGACCGATCCGGTCAAGCAGATCCGCGGGAGCCAGTACCGCAAGGGCGTCGCGCGGGTTGTCTTCGAGCTGACCCGCGACGTGGGCTACGCGATCCGCGAGGAGGCCGACGGCCTCGCGATCGTCATTCCGACCGCGCAGGTGGGCGCCACCCAGGCGACACCCGAGAAGGAGACCGCCGCCGCGCCGGCCCCGGCGCCCGCGACGCCGGCCGCGCCTCCGCCGCAGGCCGCGCCCGTCCGCCTGGCGCAGGCGGCGCAGCCCGCGCCGGCGCCCGCGTCGCCGCCGCCATCCAGCGGCTCGCGCCTGATCTCGTTCGACTTCAAGGACGCCGACGTCGTGAACCTCCTGCGCATCCTCGCGGCGGAGAGCACGAAGAACATCGTGATCGGCGAGGACGTCAAGGGCAAGATGTCGATCACGCTGCGGAACGTCCCCTGGGACCTCGCCTTCCAGACGGTGCTCGACACGAAGGGCCTCCAGAAGGTCGAGAGGGACGGCGTGATCCGCATCGTCTCGAGCGATCAGCTCCTCAAGGAGCGCGAAGCGCAGGCCCGCGTCGAGGAATCGAAGCTGAAGGCCGAGACCGACATCCGGACCAAGACCGCGGAGGCCAAGCTGAAGGAGCAGGAAGCGATCGACAAGCAGCGCTTGGCCGAGGCGGCGCTCGCCGACGCGCTGGCCCGCGGTCCCTTGAGGGAAGAGACAATCCGCCTCGCCTATGCGGACCCCGTTGAGCTCGTGAAGACGCTCCAGGGCATCCTCGGCCTCACCGGGGGCTCCGGAGGGGCGCCCGGTTCGCCGGGCGGACCGCCCCCGATCGCCATGCCGCCCTTCTCGGCGCTCTACGGGACCGCGCCGTCCGGCGCCGGGCCGAGCGCCCCACCGCCGATGCCGACGGCCGAGGTGCTCTCGAAGGGCATCACGATCCAGGCGCATCCGCCGACGAACTCGATTTTCATCCGCCACTACGAGGCGGATCTCGAGCGGATCAAGAAGTTGATCCATGAGAAGCTCGACGTGCCGCTGCCGCAGGTGAAGATCGAGGCGCGGATGAACGAGTTGAACCGTACCGACTTCTTCGCCCTCGGCGTCTCGTGGGGCGGCGCGGCGGCGCGCCG
>JBGPIS010000219.1:0-4965 GCA_041484965.1 Methylomirabilia bacterium | reverse complement strand
GACGAGGCCGTGGAGGCCATGGCCCGGATCAACCCTGGCGGCCGGCTGATCGAGCCCGGCGAGGTCGCTGCCGTCGCGGCGAAGCTGCTCCACGACGACGCCACCAACGGCGAGACGATCGTCCTCGACGGCACCACCCCGTCCTGACCCGAGGAGGCCCGCAATGACGCGCGAGATCCACTTCCACAACCCACCAGCCCTCATGAAGGCCGCCGGCTACAGCCACGGGGTCGAGACGCGCGGCGGGCGCCTGCTGTTCTTCGCCGGCCAGGTCGCCAAGGACGCGGCCGGCCGCACGGTCGGCAAGGGCGACCTCGTCGCCCAGTTCCGCCAGGTGTGCGAGAACCTCAAGACCGTGGTCACCGCCGGCGGCGGCCAACTGACCGACGTGGTGAAGCTGACGATCTACGTGCTCGACGCCGACGAGTACAAGCGCCAGGGCAAGGCGATCGGCGGCGTGTACCGCGAGTACTTCGGCAAGCACTTCCCGGCGATGACCCTCGTCGGCGCGCGCGACCTCTACGACGCGGCCGACGGCTGCATGATCGAGATCGACGGGTTCGCCTGCCTGCCATGATCCCGGACGTCCCGAGCTCGCTGCCCGCGCCGGAGCTGATGCCGGACCGCGTCTACACGCTGCCCGAACTGCGCTATCCCCTGAAGCTCAACGTCGGCGCCGAGTTGCTCGACAGGAACTCCGAGGGCGGCGGGGCGGGACGCCCCGCGATCCACGCCGGCGGCAAGACGATCACCTACGGCGAGCTCGCTCGGCAGGTGAACCGGCTCTGCCACGGCCTCCGCTCGCTCGGCCTCGACCGCGGCGACCGCGTGCTCCTCCGGATGCCCAACGTGCCGGAGTTCATCGTGAGCTGGCTCGCCTGCCAGAAGATCGGCATCGTCACCGTCGCGACGATGCCGATGCTCCGGGCCCGCGAGCTCGAGTACATCGCGAACGACGCGGGCACGGTGGCGGCGATCGTCTGGGGCGGGCTCCGCGAGGAGCTCGAGCGGGCGCGGCGGCAGGCGCCGGAGCTCGGGCGCCTCATCGTCGCCGGCGAGGCGACGCCGGGCGACACCACGCTCGCCTCGCTCACCTCGGGCGGCTCGGAGAGGTTCGCGGCCGCCGACACCGACCGCGACGAGATCGCGATGATCGCCTACACCTCGGGCTCGACCGGGGTGCCGAAGGGCTGCGTGCACTTCCACCGCGACATCCTCGCGACGGCGGACTCGTATGCGCGCCACGTGCTGGCACCGTCGGAAGACGACCGCTTCGGCGGCCACCCGACGCTCGCGTTCACGTTCGGAACGGGCGGGCTCCTCATCTTCCCGTTCCGGTTCGGTGCCTCGACCGTCTTGAGCGGTCCCTTCACGCCGGAGTCCATGCTCGAGACGTTCGCCCGAGAGCGCGTGACGATCTGCTTCTGCGCGCCGACGTCCTACCGGCTCATGCTCCGCGTGCCGGACCTCGGGAAGCGGTTCGACCTCGGCAGCCTGCGTCTCGGCGTCTCCGCCGCCGAGCCCCTGCCGGCGGCGACGTGGGAGGAGTGGAAGAAGACGACCGGCGTCGAGCTGCTCGACGGCATCGGCTCGACGGAGATGACCCACATCTTCATCTCGTCGGTGAAGGGCCGCGTGCGCCCGGGCGCGACCGGCTTCGCGGTGACCGGCTACGACTGCCGCGTCGTGGACGAGACCGGGCGCGAGCTGCCGCCCGGGCAGACGGGCCTGATCGCGGTCAAGGGGCCGACGGGCTGCAAGTACTGGCGCAAGCCCGACCGCCAGGCGGAGTACGTGCGCTTCGGCGGCTGGAACGTGACGGGCGACGTCTACGTGAAGGACGAGGACGGCTACTTCACCTACCAGTGCCGCTCCGACGACATGATCGTCTCCGGCGGCTACAAGATCCCCGGCCCCGAGATCGAGCACGTCCTCGACGAGCACCCGGCGGTCGCCGAGGCGGCCGTCGTGGCGGCGCCCGACCGCACGCGCGGCTTCATCGTCAAGGCGTTCGTCGTGCTGAAGTCGGGGCGCGCGCCCTCGCCCGAGCTGGTCACCGAGCTCCAGGAGCACGTCAAGCGCGAGCTCGCGCCCGACAAGTACCCGCGCGCGATCGAGTTCGTCGAGAAGCTCCCGCGTACGGAGACGGGAAAGATCCAGCGCTACGTGCTTCGCCAGGCCGACGTGCTGCCGTACGATCCCACGAAGCACGCGTGAGTCTCTCGAGCGCCCCCAAGCGCGTCCGCCACGCGCTGCCTCCGGCGCGGTGGCCGACGCGCGAAGAGGCGGCGCGGTCCCGCTGGTTCTCCCCGATCACGCTCGGCAAGCGGCTCGTCGCCGAGGAGCGCACCTGGGTGCCCGCGATGGTTCCCTGGCGCGCGACGGACGATGGCTTCGTCACCCCCGAGGTCCTCGACTGGTACGCGCGCTTCGCCGAGGGCCAGCCGGGCGTCCTCGTCGTCGAGGCGACGGGCATCCGTGATATCCCGAGCGGCCCGCTGCTCAGGATCGGCGACGACCGGTTCATCCCGGGGCTCAGGACGCTCGTCGAGACCGTGCGGGAGAAGAGCGGCGGCCGAACGCGCCTCTTCATCCAGGTCATCGACTTCCTCACGGTGCGGCGGCGGCCCGAGCCGGAGAAGTTCTTCCGGCGCTACCTCGAGATCACCGACGCGCTCCGCGGCCAGCTCGCCCTCTGCCTCGACGACAAGCGGTGGCGCGAGGCGCCCGAGGCCCAGGTGCGGGAGTTCCTGCTGACGGCGGACCGCGCGACGCTCGAGACCGTGCTGACCGACCGTGAGCTGGAGGCGCTCGACGCCGGCCACCGCGAGCGCGTCTGGGACACGCACCTGGCCCACGTCCGCGAGCTGCCTCGGGTGCTCCCGGGGCTCTTCGCCGCGGCCGCGCGCCGCGCGCGCGAGGCGGGCTTCGACGGCGTCGAGCTCCACTATGCCCACGCCTACACGATGGCGTCCTTCCTCTCGCGCCTGAACACGCGCGCCGACGGCTACGGCGGCTCGCTGGAGAACCGCGCGCGCCTGCCGCTCGAAGTCTTCCGCGCCGTCCGCGAGTGCGTGGGCGGCGACTACGTCGTCGGCATCCGCTATCTGGGCGATGACGTGGTCGAAGGCGGGAGCCGCGTCGAGGACGCCGCGTGGTTCGGCGTGCGGTTCGCCGGGGCGGGCGCGGACTACCTCTCCGTCTCCAAGGGCGGCAGGTTCGAGGATGCCAAGCAGCCGAAGATCGGCGAGGCCGTGTACCCCTACACGGGCGAGTCGGGCCTGGAGTGCATGCCCACGGTGTTCTCCGACGAGCGCGGTCCCTTTGGCCGCAACGTGCCGTTGGCCGCCGCGATCCGTGGCGCCGTCCGCGACGCCGGCCACGACACGCCAGTCGTCACGAGCGGCGGCGTCACGACGTTCGAGCAGGCCGAGGGCATTCTCGCGCGCGGGGAGGCCGATTGTGTGGCCGCCGCGCGCCAGGCGCTCGCCGACCCCGACTGGTTCAGGAAGATCCGGCTCGGCGTGGGCGACCAGGTCCGTCGCTGCGAGTTCACGAACTACTGCGAGGGGCTCGACCAACGCCACAAGCGGGTCACCTGCAAGCTCTGGGACCGGAAGTTCGAGGCGGGCGACTCCACGGTGAAGCTCACGAGCGATGGCAAGCGGCGTCTCATCGCGCCGCCGTGGTCGCCGCGGGCCGCCGACTAACGCCGCGCGCCTTGTCCCTCGCGGGCCGGCGTGGTACCCTGTGTCGCCATTTTTCCTGGCGCTATAGACAGACAGGAGCGCGACCATGCCATTCGTCAACATCCGCCTCTACGAAGGCCACGGAAAAGAACGCAAGGAAGAGATCGCGCGGCGCGTGACGGACACGCTCGTGGACGTCTGCAAGCTTCCGCGGGAGGCCGTCTGGGTCGTCTTCGAGGAAGTCCCGCCCGCCGACTGGTACGCAGCCGGCAAGCCCGGACAGCCCGTCAAGAAATGAGCGACGCGCGCCTTTCTCAGGCCACCCACGGCCCAAGCCGGCCTCGCGGACCCCGCTACAAGTGAGCGACGCGTTCGAGAAGCTCGGGACGGGATTCCTCTTCACCGAGGGCCCCGTGTGGCACCCGACGGGCAGGTTCCTGCTGTGGAGCGACATGCCCGGCGACCACATGCGCCGCTGGTCGGCAAAGGACGGCGTCACGACGTTCCGCAAGCCGTGCAACATGTCCAACGGCCTGACGTACGACGGGCAGGGCCGTCTCGTCGCGTGCGAGCACGCCACGAGCCAGATCACCCGGACGGAGCCAGACGGGCGCATCGTGCCGATCGCGACGCACTTCCGCGGCAAGCAGCTCAACAGCCCGAACGACATCGTCTGCAAGAGCGACGGCGGCATCTACTTCTCCGACCCGCCCTACGGTCGGGCGAAGTTCTACGGCGTCGAGCGATCTCAAGAACTGGGCTTCCAGGGCGTCTATCGCGTGGGTCCCGATCCGAAATCGCCCGAGCTGCTCGTGGACGACTTCGACCGCCCCAACGGCCTCTGCTTCTCGCTCGACGAGCGGCGCCTCTTCATCAACGACACCGCGCGCAAGCACATCCGCGTGTTCGACGTGACGGCAGCCGGCGCGCTCAAGAACGGACGCCTCTGGGCCGAGACGAAGGGCGACAAACCCGGCGCGCCCGACGGCATGAAGATCGACTCGGCCGGCAACGTGTACTGCTGCGGCCCGGGTGGCATTCACGTGTTCGATCCGGACGCGAATCTGCTCGAGGTCATCGAGGTCCCCGAGCGTACCGCGAACTTCGCGTGGGGCGACGACGACTACCGCTCGCTCTTCATCACCGCGTCCACATCCCTCTACCGGATCCGGACGAAGCTGCCGGGCCGTCCGGTCTTCTGACAACCCGCTTTCTCACCGACGAAGGAGGTCCCCATGCAACGCCGCACGGTCCTGATCGCGCTCCTCGCGCTGCT
>JBGPIS010000218.1:0-4965 GCA_041484965.1 Methylomirabilia bacterium | reverse complement strand
TACACCGCGCGTCCCGACATGGTGTCGGAGCTCGTCCGACTCCTGACCGCCTGCTGCTAGGCGGTGTCCATGGCCGACACGCCTCGCCCGTCCTGCTGCGCGCCGGCCTGATGAGCCGCGCCGGCGCCACGAGCGCGACCATCCCGGTCGAGGTCGCCTCCTGGGTCACGAAGTTCATCGGCGGCGACGGCACCGGACGGCGGGTCTTCGAGGAGGCGTTGGCCCCGGGGGCGACCGTCCGCAGCGTGCTCCGGCGGCTCACGGCGCGGTACCCGGACCTCGACGCGGCACTCTGGCACGGGGACGAGCTCGGCGAGCACATCGAGGTCCTGGTGAACGAGGCCGTCCTCGGCATCGGGCATTCGCTCGACTCGCCACTCCGGCCCGGGGACCGCATCACGCTGCTCGGGCAGTTCATGGGCGGTCGTTAGCGGCGTGGCCGCGTATCAGATCATCGCCTGGCGGGAGATTCCCGCGGTCGTCGAGGCGCGCGACGGAGGCGGGAGCGCGACGCGCCAACTCTCCGAGCGCTTTCAGGCCCTCATCGACTCGGTCGCCATGCAGCTCGGGCTCCAGGACTCGGAAGCGTACCTCGAGCAGTGGACGCGGAGCCGGGCGGAGGAGCGGCCGGGGACGGCGGAAGAAGTCGCCGCGGCGGTCGCGGCGGAGCTCGAGGAGCGGTTCCCGGAGTTCATCGGTCACGCGTTCCGCGGCCCGTGAAGCTCGACAGGTGGCTCCTCGCCGTCTGCGCGTCGCGGACGTTCATGACGTCCATGTTCATGACCTACGCCGCGACCCTGCCGGTGCTGCGGGGCGAATGGGGGATGAGCGCGACCGCCGCGGGCTCCATCTCCACGGGGTTTCAGCTCGGCTACGCGGTCTCGCTCGTCTTCTTCTCGTCGCTCGCCGACCGCGTCGGCGCGCGCCGCGTCTTCCTCGGCTCGGCGTGGATGAGCGCGGTCTCCGCGCTCCTGTTCGCGGTCTTCGCGCGCTCGTACGCCTCGGGCCTGATCCTCTACACGCTCGTCGCGCTCTCCCAGGGCGGCACCTACACCACGGCCATCATGCTCTTTGCCGACCGCTATCCCCCCACGCGGCGCGGCGCCGCCGTCGGCTGGCTGATCGCGAGCTCGTCGGCGGGCTACGCGCTGTCGCTCGTGGTCTCGGGCGCGGCGGTCCGGTGGGGCGGCTATCCGCTCTCCTTCCTGGTCAGCGCGCTCGGCCCCGTCGTCGGCGTGGTCGTTGTGGGGTTTGCGCTCCGGCGGACGCCGAACGTCGTCCATCCCCGGCGCGAGGGCGCGCGCTTCGGCACGGCCGTGCTGAAGAACCGCCCCGCGATGCGGCTCATCATGGGCTACACCTTCCACTCCTGGGAGCTCCTCGGCATGTGGACGTGGACGCCGGCGTTCGTAGCCGCAGGTTTCGCCGTGTCGGGCACCGCCTCCGTGCGCGCCGTCGAGCTCGCCGCGTACGTGTCAGCGGCGTTCCACCTCGTGGGGCTCGTCGCCTCGAGCTCGATGGGCCGGCTCTCCGACGGGCTCGGCCGCCGCATCGTCCTTCTCGGCCTCGCCTCCACGAGCGCCGTCTGCTCGCTCGTCTTCGGCTGGCTGATCGGCCTGCCCGTCGCGATCGTGTTCGCGGTCGGCGCCCTCTACGGGTTCACGGCGCTCGGCGACTCGCCCGTGCTCTCGACGGCCCTCACCGAGACGGTCGGCGCGTCGCACCTCGGCGCGGCGCTCGCCCTGCGCTCGTTCCTCGGCTTCGGCGCCGGCGCCGTCGCGCCGCTCGTCTTCGGCCGTGTCCTCGACCTGACGAACGCGCCCGGCCCGTTTCCCACGGCGTGGGGCTGGGCCTTCGTCACGCTTGGGCTGGGCGGGCTCTCGGCGGCGTGGTGCGCCCGCGGCCTCGCCCCGGACCGCGCGAAGGCGTTCCGCGCCAAGCCCCTACCGATGTAATAAGCTAGGGCCGGAGGACGCATGTCCCGGCCCATCCCGGTCAAGCTCATCGAGGACACCGCGCGGGAGCTGATGGCACGCGCGGCGATCGACATCCCCGCCGACTACCGCGCGGGCGTCGCGAAGGCGCGCGACGCCGAGCGGAACCGGATCGCCCGCTTCGTGCTCACCGAGATGGAGCGCAACTGGGACATCGCGACCGCCGAGCGCCGGCCGATGTGCGCGGATACCGGGCTGCCGCGCTACTACGTGAAGGCGGGCAACGAGGCCGCGATCGAGGGGGGCTTCGTTGCTCTCGAGCGGGCGCTCCGACGGGCGACCGCCGACGCGACCGCGTCGATCCCCCTCCGGCCGAATCGCGTGCACCCGCTCTCGCGCCTCGATCACGACAACAACGTCGGCCTGCATGCCCCGGAGGTGACGTACACGTTCGAGCCCGGCGCCGACTGGCTCGACGTGACCACCGTCCACAAGGGCGGGCTCTTCGGCACCGACTACCGCATGCTGTTCCCGGTCGACGGCGTCGGCGGCATCAAGCGCTTCTTCGTAGACACGCTCGTCGAGTTCGGCAAGCGCGGGCTCGCCTGCCAGCCCGCGATCGTCGGGCTCGGCCTCGGGGGCTCGAAGGACACGTGCATGCGCCTGGGCAAGGAGGCGGCGTGCTTGCGTGTGGTCGGCAGCACGAATCCGGACCCGCAGATCGCCGCGCTCGAGGCGGAGCTGACGGCGCTCGGCAACCACGTCGGCATCGGCGCGATGGGCTTTGCCGGCACGTCGCTCGTCGTCGCGACCCACATCGAGGCGGCGTACACGCATACCGGCGGCCTGCCCGTGGCCATGCACAGCTTCTGTCTCTCGTCGCGGCGCGCGACGGCACGGATCCACCCCGACGGGCGCGTCGAGTTCCGGGCCGACCCGATGTGGTTCACCGGCTACTACCGCCGCGAGGGGATCGAATGAAGCCGGCTGTGGCGCGCCTCGACGACGTGAGGATGGACGAGGTCCACCTCGCGACGCCGGTCGGCGATGCCGAGCTCGCGCGGCTCAAGCTCGGTGACGTCGTGTACCTGACGGGCGCGCTCTACACGGCACGCGAGGGCGTCTACCGGAAGGTCGTCGAGCAGGGGGTCGAGCTGCCGCCGCGCGTGCGCGCGCTCACCAACGTGAACTTCCATTGCTCTCCCGCGGCGACGGTGCGACCCGATGGCACGTACGCCGTCGAGGCCGTCACGGCGACCGCGAGCTTCCGCTTCGGCCGGTCGATGAGCCGGTGGTTCGAGCGCACGGGCGCGCGGGTCATCGTGGGCAAGGCCGGGCTCACAGAGTTCGCCTACCGCGAGTGGTTCGTGCCCCACGGCGCCCTCTACCTGACCACGGTGGGCTACGGGATGGGCGCCGCGTACGGCCAGTGCATCAGGCGGGTGCTGGACGTCCACTGGCTCGAGGAACTCGGCATCGCTCAGGCCCTCTGGCTCCTCGAGGTCGAGCGGCTCGGGCCGTTCCTCGTGGAAGGGGATTCGGAGGGACGGAGCCTCTTCGCCCTGGCCAACCGCGAGATCAACCTTCGGCTCGAGGAGGTCTACAGCGGTCTGCCGCCCTTCGCGATGCGCCGGTTCGGCGAGACGACCGCCCGCACCGACGAGATCGTTTAGAGCGCCCGAGCGGCGGCCCCTCGGCCGGTATAATGGGCCGCAGAGGCACGGTAGCTCTAATTCCTTCAAGGAGGCAGGCATGCGGAAGCTGACGGAGTGGCTGGTCGTGGTGCTGGTCGCCGTCGTCGTGGTGTCCTTCGGATTCGTTAATGTCGTCGGCTTCGCCTACGCGCAGGCGCCGCCGGGCGAGAAGAAGGACGACATGAAGGACATGAAGAAGGGCGAGATGAAGAAGGGCGACGCGAAGGACGTGAAGAAGGGCGACATGAAGAAGGGCGACGCGAAGGACGTGAAGAAAGGCGAGATGAAGAAGGGCGACGCGAAGGACATGAAGAAAGCCGAGATGAAGAAGGGCGAGATGAAGAAAGACGAGATGAAGAAAGACGACACGAAGAAGGGCGCGAAGATGGAAGAGAAGCCGGCCGACAAGAAGTAGACACCGTGACCGGCCCTGCGCCTCGGCCAATCGGCTCCCGAGGTGGCGGGGGGACTTCTGTGAGCTCCCTTCGTGTCCACGAGCAGCCTGGTAGGCCGGGCCTGCCTCACCGCCGGAGAGGGCTGACGAACCCGGCGTCGCCGCCGCCGTGTCTCACCCTGTGAGATGCTGGTGAGGAGCAAGGAGGCGGCTTCCCCATGCTGATCCGACGCGCGCCGCGCTTCACGTCGAACGACATCACCGACGCGCGGCTCGTCTTCACCCGCCGCGCGTGGCTGGCCGGGGCCGCCGCCCTCGTGCTGGGGCCGGGCACGGGCCCGGCCGAGGCCGTGCCCCCGGGCCCGCCGCTCCCGGCGGCGCGCAACGAGGCGCTGTCACTCAAGGAGCCGCCGACCAAGTTCGAGGCGGCGACCACGTACAACAACTTCTACGAGTTCGGCGTGAACAAGGACGACCCGGCCCGCCTGGCCGCCACGCTCCAGCCCCGGCCGTGGACCGTCCAGGTGGACGGTCTGGTGCACAAGCCCAAGACCTACGACGTCGACGAGCTCCTCCGCCTGCACCCGCTCGAGGAGCGGGTCTACGCGCTGCGGTGCGTGGAGGCCTGGTCTATGGTGATCCCCTGGATCGGCTTTCCCCTCGCGGCGCTCCTCACGCGCGTCGCGCCCACCGGCCAGGCCAAGTACGTGGAGTTCACGACGCTCCACGACCCGCGCCAGTTCCCCGCCCAGCGGCCCGGGTTCTTCGGGTTTTCGTCGCTCGACTGGCCCTACGTGGAGGGGCTGCGGCTGGACGAGGCGCTCCACCCGCTGACGCTGCTCACGGTCGGCATGTACGGGCAGGCGCTCCCCAACCAGAACGGCGCCCCGCTCCGCGTCGTCGTGCCCTGGAAGTACGGGTTCAAGAGCGCCAAGTCCCTGGT
>JBGPIS010000217.1:0-4976 GCA_041484965.1 Methylomirabilia bacterium | reverse complement strand
CATGTTGTCGCGCAGGTAGTCGAAGCCGAACTCGTTGTTGGTGCCGTAGGTGACGTCCGCGCGATACCCCTCCTGGCGCGTGCACGGTCGGAGCGAGGTCAGCCGGATGTCCGAGGTCACATAGGCGGGGTCATAGAGAAACGACGCCTCGTGCTGGATCACGCCGACCGAGAGCCCGAGTGCTTCGTAGATGGGCCCCATCCACTGCGCGTCGCGCCTGGCGAGGTAGTCGTTGACCGTCACGATGTGCACGCCACGGCCCGTGAGGCCGTTGAGGTACGCGGGCAGCGTCGCGACGAGCGTCTTGCCCTCGCCCGTTGCCATCTCGGCGATCTTGCCGCTGTGGAGCACCATCCCGCCGACGAGCTGCACGTCGAAGTGGCGCATCCGGACCGTCCGCCGTGCGGCCTCGCGGCAGACGGCGAACGCGTCGCAGAGCAGCTCGTCGACCGTCTCGCCGTCCTCGAGGCGCTTCCGGAACTCGTCCGACTTGGTGCGGAGCCCGGCGCCGTCGAGGGCTTGAGTAGAGGCTTCGAGGGCGTTGATCGCGCTGACATTCGGCAGCATCCGCTTGACGTCGCGCTCGTGCTTCGTGCCGAAGATCTTCTTGAGCAGGGCGTCGATCATGCAGATTGATTATGGCACACGGGAGGAGAGCCGGACGATTTCAGGGCGTGGAAAGGAGCTCCCGGGCGTGGCCCCGGGCGGTCTCCGTCACGCGGCCGCCCGCCAGCATGCGCGCGACCTCCTCTATGCGCGCCTCGCCCGACAGAATCTCGGCGGCGACGCGGGTGCGGCCGCCCCGGACGCTCTTCGCGATCCGGAGGTGATGCCGGGCGCGCGCGGCGATCGGTGCCAAGTGGGTCACGCAGAGCACCTGTCGCCCGTCGGCGGCGGCCTGGAGCTTCTGCGCCACGACGCCAGCAACCCGCCCACCGATCCCGGCGTCGACCTCGTCGAAGATCATCGTCGGCACGCGGTCCGCCTTTGCCAGCACCGTCTTGAGCGCGAGGATCGTACGCGACAGCTCTCCGCCGGAGGCCACGCGCGCCAGCGGCCGTACCTCCTCGCCCGGGTTCGTGGAGAGTCGGAATTCGGCCCGGTCGAGGCCGCGGGCCGAGACCGCCTCGAGCGCCGCGCGCTCGAGGACGATCCGGAACACCGCCCGCTCCATGCCGAGGGCACGCAGCTCGCGCTCAGCCTGCGGCCCGAGGCGTTCCGCCGCCGCCCGCCGCTTCTCCGAGAGCGTCCGCGCCGCGTCGGCCAGCTCGGCCCGGAGCTCGGCGAGCATGCGCTCCTGCTCGGCCAGGATCTCCTCGTGCCGAGACAGCCGGTCGAGCTCGGCCGCGACCGCGTCGCGGACCCTGAGCATCGTTTCTTCGGTATCCCCGTACTTGCGTTTCAGGCGCGTCAACGCGTCCAGACGCTCGTCGATCGCCTCGAGGCGGCCCGGCTCAACGCTGACCAAGTCGCGCAGCGCTCGGATCCGGACGAGCACCTCCTCGATCTGCGCGCCCGCCGCGTCAAGCGCTTCCACCGGATCGGCGAACGCTGGGTCGAGGCGCCCGAGGTCGTGGAGGAGCCGCGCCGTACGGTGCAGGCGCGCCGTCGCCGAGTCCTGATCTTCTGCCAGGAGCCCCGTCGCCTCGACGAGCCCCGAGAGCAAGCGCTCGGCGTGCTGGTTGCGCCTGCGCTCGAGCCGCAGCTCCTCCTCTTCCCCCGGGCGGAGGCGGGCGCCGTCGAGCTCGGAAAGCTGGAAGCGCAGCAAATCCTCGCGCTGCGCGCGGTCGCGCTCGGCCGCGCACGCGCGCTCGACTTCCTCGCACGCCGCGCGGTACTTGGCGACGAGCCCGGCAACCCGCTCGCGCAGTTCCTCGGAATCACCGAAGCGGTCGAGGAGCTCGAGCTGCCGGGCGGGCTCGAGGAGGCGCTGGTGCTCGTGCTGGCCGTGGACCTCGACGAGGTGGTCGCCGAGCCGCTCGAGGAGTGCCACCGTGACGGGCGAATCGTTGACGAAGGCGCGGTGGCGTCCCGAGCGCGCAAGCTCGCGCCGCACCACGAGCTGGCCATCCTCCGGGGCGAGCCCCGCCTCGTCGAGCGCGGCCGCGACGGCGCCCCGCGGCTCGACGTCGAAGACCGCCTCGACCGTCGCCGTCTCGGTGCCAGCGCGGATGACGTCAGTCTGGGCGCGGCCACCCCGGATGAGGAGGATGGCGTCGATCAGCATGGACTTGCCGGCGCCGGTCTCCCCGGTGAGGACGTTCAGGCCGGGACCGAACGGCACGGTCACGGCTTCGATCACGGCAAAATTCCGGATGCGCAGCTCGCGCAGCATCGGAAGGATGCTAGGTCAGTCGCCCCGACCGCTCAAGCGGTATCCGGGGAGATACGGCGTTAGCGTTCCCCCCACTTGAGCTTGGTCCGCAGGACCGAGAAGAATTCCTTATGCGGAAAGCGCACCAGACGGATGCGGGCCGCGGCCTTCACCACCTCGACCACGTCGTGCACTTTCAGGTTCACGCCGACCTGGCCGTCCACCGTGACCATCACGTCCTGGTCGGCCAGGAGCGTGACCTCCACGCGGTGCATGCCCGGGAGCACGATGGGGCGGTTGGTGAGCGTGTGAGAGCAGATCGGCGTCAGCACGATCGCGTCCATCGTCGGGAACAGGATCGGCCCGCCCGCCGAGAGGCTGTAGGCCGTCGAGCCCGTCGGCGTCGAGATGATGAGGCCGTCGGCGCGGTAGGCGGTGGCGTGCTGGCCCTCCACGGACACGGCGAGGTCGATGATGCGGCTCATCGCCGACTTGGTGATGACGACGTCGTTGAGCGCGGCATACTCGCAGAGGCGCTGGCCGTTGCGGACGACACGAGCGGTCAGCAGCATGCGCTCGTCCACGGCCATCCGGCCGGCGAGCGCCGCCTCGAGGGCCGGGAACATCTCCTCGAGCGTCGTCGCCGTGAGGAATCCGAGCCCGCCGAGGTTCACGCCGAGCAGCGGCACGCCGAGGTCACCTACCGCGCGCGCCATCGAGAGGAGGGTCCCGTCGCCGCCGAGCACCACGAGGAGGTCCACCTGCCCCGGTAACTCCGCCTTGCCGACCGACGCCACCGTCGCCGATGGCACGAGCCCGGCGGACTCCTTCTCGAGCACCGCCGTGAGGCCGCGGGCGCCGAGCCACTCGATCAGGCGGAGGACGACCCCGTGGGCCTCGCTTGCGCCGGGCTTGACGACGATACCGACGCGCGTCACGCGAGCGCCTCGACGCTCTTGTCGATCATCGACTCGAGGTCGCTGGCGGTGCGGCCGTGCGACGAGCAGTGCAGGAAGAACTCGCGGTTGCCCTTCGGGCCCCTGAGCGGGGAGGCGGTCACGCCCAGCACGTGCCAGCCGCGCAGTACCGCGTACCGTGCCAACCGTGCGACGGCGGCCCGGTGCAGCGCCGGCTCGCGCACGACACCCCCCTTGCCGACGTGCTCGCGCCCCACCTCGAACTGGGGCTTGATCAGCGCCACCACCTCGCCGCGCGGCGCCAGCACGCCGAACACCGAGGGCAGAATCTTCTCGAGGGAGATGAAGGAGACGTCGATCGTCGCGAGGGTCGGCTGCTCGCCGAAGATCCGCGGGTCGAGCGCCCGCGCGTTCGTCTGCTCCATCACGACGACGCGCAGGTCCTTCCGCAGCTTCACGTCGAGCTGCGCCGTGCCGACGTCCACGGCGAACACCCGCGTCGCACCCCGCTGCAGCAGGCAGTCAGTGAAACCGCCGGTGGAGGCGCCCACGTCCATACAGACGCGCCCGGCGACCTTCACCTGGAAAGCCTCCAGCGCGTGCGCGAGCTTCTCGCCGCCGCGGCTGACGAACGGCGCCCGTCCCCGGAGCTCGACCGCCGCCCCCGGGACCACGACGGCCCCCGCCTTGTCCACGCGCTTGCCGTCCACGAGCACCTCGCCGGCCAGGATGTGCCGGGCCGCCTGCTCGCGGCTCTCGACGAGCCCGCGGTCCACGAGGAGCCGGTCGATCCGCACGCGCGCCATCCGCTTCATTATAGGCGAGCGCTCCGCCGGGGGCGCATCAGAAACAGCAGGACGATGCCCGCGAGAAAACCGCCGATGTGAGCGAACCACGCCGTCCCTCCTGTCTCGGCGCCGCCGGACGCCACGGCGCCGATGGTGACGAACCCGTTGAAAAACTGGAGCACGATCCAGAACCCGAGCACGATCATTGCCGGAACGTACACGGCGCGCACGAAGAAGCCGAACACGAACAATACGAGGACCCGCGCATGCGGAAAGAGGACGAGGTAGGCCCCGAGCACCCCGGAGATCGCACCGCTGGCGCCGATCATCGGGACCGAGGAGTGAGGGCTGACGAGGGTCTGGGCGCCGGCCGCAGCAAGGCCCGACAGGACGTAGAACGTGAGGAAGCGCCCGTGGCCGAGCGTGTCCTCGACGTTGTCGCCGAAGATCCAGAAGTAGAGCATGTTGCCGCCGATGTGGAACAGCCCGCCGTGGAGAAACATGGCGGTAAAGATCGTGACGAGTGGGGGCGGAAAATCGTCGAGCGCCGCGCACGCGCCAGTCAGCCGACACGGGATCACGCCGAACTCGCCGACGAAGGCCTGGGCCGCGCGCGACGCGCCGGGCTCGGGCCCCAGCCCGAGGGACGCCTGATAGACGAACACTGCCGCGTTCAGCGCGATCAGCGAGATCGTGACGGACGGGAAGGTGCGGCTCGGGACGTCGTCCTTGAGCGGCAGCATCAGCGCTCCGGCGGCTGGAGCAGGACCACGGTCGGCTGCGTCAGGTAACGCCGCGCGGCCGCGGCGATGTCCGTCGCGGTGACCGCCTCGATCGCCCGCGCGTAGCGCTCGGGGAAATCCCGGCCCGCGCCGAGAACCTCGAAGAACGCGAGGTACCAGGCCTGGCGGGAGTTCGTCCGGCGGTCGAGGGTGAGCTGCCCGAGGAGGTAGGCTT
>JBGPIS010000216.1:0-4977 GCA_041484965.1 Methylomirabilia bacterium | reverse complement strand
TGCGCGTGGTCGCGGACGAGATCACCGATCTCGTCGTCGAGTTCGGCGGCACCATCTCGAGCGAGCACGGCGACGGGCGCGCGCGGAGCCCGTTCCTCGAGCGCATGTACGGGCCGACGCTCATGGGCGCCTTCCGCGAGCTCAAGCGCGCCTTCGACCCCGAGAACCGCATGAACCCGGGCAACATCGTGGCCTCGCCCGGAATCACCGAGCATCTGCGTTACGGGACGCAGTACACGACGTGGGAGCCCACGACGCTGCTGGACTTCTCCGGGCAGGGCGGGTTCGCCGCCGCGGTCGAGATGTGCAACGGGGTCGGCGCGTGCCGCAAGACGCTCGAGGGCACGATGTGCCCGTCGTACATGGCGACGAAGGACGAGGAGCACTCGACGCGCGGCCGCGCCAACGCGCTCCGCGCCGTGCTCTCGGGCGCGCTGCCGGCGGCGGAGTTCACCGGCCGGCGGCTCTACGAGGTCATGGATCTCTGCCTCGAGTGCAAGGGCTGCAAGGCCGAGTGCCCCGCGAACGTGGACATGGCGAAGCTCAAGTACGAGTTCCTCTACCACTATTACGAGGCCAATGGGCTCCCGCTGCGGAATCGGCTCTTCGGCCGCATCGCGCGGCTGAACCGGCTGGGCGCGCGCCTGCCCGGGCTCGTCAACTGGGTCTCGAGCCTGCCGCCCAACCGCTGGCTCCTCGAGAAGCTCGTCGGCATCGATCGGCGCCGGCCGTTGCCGATTCTGGCCGCCGAGACCTTCACCGCCTGGTTCTCGCGGCGCCCGCCGCCCGCCGCCGCCCCGCGCGGCGAGGTCGTCCTCTTCGACGACACGTTCGTGACCTACAACGCGCCCGCGATCGGCCGCGCGGCGGTGGAGCTCCTCGAGGCCGCGGGCTACCGCGTGGTCCTCGTGGACAAGAAGTGCTGCGGGCGGCCGCTCATTTCCAAGGGCATGCTGGCCGAGGCGCGCGCGCACGCGGCCTGGAACGTGGGCCGGCTCGCCCCGTACGCCGCGCGCGGCGTCGCCATCGTCGGGCTCGAGCCCTCCTGCCTCCTCACGCTCCGCGACGAGGCGGTGGAGCTGCTGCGCACCGCCGAGGCGCGCGCGGTCGCCCGGCAGTCGGTGCTGCTGGAGGAGTTCCTCCAGCGCGAGCGCGGTCGCGGCCTCGAGCTCCGCTTCGCCGGCGGCGGGCGGAAGGCGCTGCTGCACGGCCACTGTCATCAGAAGGCGCTCGTCGGGACGGCGCCGACGGTCGCCGCGCTCCGGTGGGCGGGCTTCGAGGTGGAAGAGGTGGACTCGGGCTGCTGCGGGATGGCGGGCTCCTTCGGCTTCGAGCGCGAGCACTACGACATGTCCGTCGCCCTCGGCAACCGCCGCTTGGCGCCCGCCGTCAGGGCCGCCCCCGCGGATACCGTCGTGGTCGCGCCCGGCATCTCCTGCCGCCAGCAGATCGACCACCTGACGGGCCGGCGCGCGTACCATCCCGCCGAAGTCCTCCGGGACGCCCTCTCGAGCTAGCGAGGCGCGCTACGTCGTCACGGCGCCGGAGAGCAGCGCGAAGATCCGGCGGATCAGCTCCTCGTGGTCCTCGACGTTGTGGGGGAAGATCCTGAGCTCCTTCAGCTCCACCAGATCGAGCGTCTGGATGGGCTCCCCCGCGTGCAACGCGCCGAGGCGCACCGCCTGGAAGCATGAGCGCCCGGGGTCGGGGCGATCGGTGACGAGAATGAAGTAGAGCGCGGGCCACTGGCGGCGCGCGAGGAAGAACACCGAGCGCTCGCCGCGCTGGGCTTCGACCGACACGAACTGGGCGATGGACGGGCGGTACTTGATCTCGACGAGGACCTCATCGTCGGCGCCCTCCGGGCCCGGCACGCCGCGGAAGTCGGGCGAGAAATCCTCGCGGCCAAAGCGGAGCGGGGCCGTGTCGCTCCGGTAGGGACGGATCTGGTAGCGGGCCCGCCGGAAGATCGACTCGACGAGGGCCTCGGCGATTCGGCTCTTAGCCTCCAGGAGATCCACGCGTCCTCCTCAGGCCCATCATCTCACCACCCTCCCCCGTGAGGAATTCTCTAACCCGCATTATTCCCGAACGGGAGTCGCGTGTGGCGGGCGGGGCCTGGCGCAGGGCGCAGCCCCCGCGGGTCCGGCTTCGTCACCCACTGCGCCCTGCGCCACCCGCCCGGTCGCGCGATCGCCGTTCGTGAATAATCCGTGCTGACGCTCGCCAACCCCCGAGGTGTGAGGGACGCGGCCGGCGCCGGCCGCGCCCTCCTCATTTCTCCAGCCGCTCCACGAGGGCGCGCGCCCAGGCCATCTTCTCCGGCGACATCACGAGCTTCTCGGCGAAGGGCTGGCCGAAGGGGCGCGTGGCGTCGATGCCGAGCTTGGCGGTGACGCCACGCTCGTCCGCGCTCGGGTCGAGCAGCGCGCCGAGACTCCCCGAGACGATCAGGAGATCGCGGTCGGCCTGCATGCGTGTGGCGACCGCCCAGAGCACATCCGCTTCGTCGAACACATCGATGTCGTCGTCGACGACGATGACCAGCTTCAGGTAGTGGTCCACGCCGAGGACGATCGGGATCACGTGCTTGGCCTCGCCGGGGCGACCCTGCGTGATCGAGACGTAGGCGGTGAACGCCGACGTGCCCGAGAGCGGCACGTGCACGCCCCGCACGTTCGGGATGGCGCGCGCGAGCGCGTTGGCGATCTCGGCCTCGCGGATGAGCCCGAGTGTCGTGATGTGGTCGCCCGCGCGGCCGGAGCCGATCGACTGGAACCACGGCCGCTCGCGCAAGGCGATGGCCTTCGCGACGAAGACGTGCTCGGTCGAGCGGTGCCCGAAGTAGCCCGTGAACTCGCCGAACGGCCCCTCGGGCTCGCGCACGCCGGGGAGGATCTCGCCCTCGATCACGATCTCGGCGGTGGCCGGGACGTGGAGGTCGATCGTCCGGCACGGGGCGATCTCGAGCGGCTCGCCGAGGAGGCCGCCGACCACCTCGAACTTGCCGACGTCGGGCGGCGGGTAGGCGAGCGAGCCCATCGAGACGAGCGGATGCAGGCCGAGCACCACGGCGCACGGGAGCGCCTGACCCTTGGCCTCGGCGCGTCGCTGGTACTCGAACATCCGCCGGCGCGAGTGGAGGCTCACGCCCATCCGGTTCCGGCCCTTCACCTGGAAGCGGTGGTAGCCCTCCGTCTCGACGCCCGTGTCCGGGTCGCGCGCCACGAGCATCCCGGCCGTCAGGTAGCGCCCGGCGTCGCCGGGGAAGTAGAGCGGGATCGGGAGCGCCTCGAGGCTCACGGCGTCGCCCGTGAGGACGCGCTGGCGGAACGCCGGGTCGGCGACGACCACGGGCTTCATGTACGCCTTGATCCGTCGCGCGTACTCGGCAGCGAGCGCCCGCCCGTCGACACCGAGCGCGAAGGCGAGCGCCTGCCGGCTCGCGACGACGTTGGCGACGATCGGGAGGTCGTAGCCGACGACCTTCTCGAAAAGAAGGACGGGGTAGCGGCGCCGGCGCTCGTACTCGAGGACGACCGCCATCACGTCGTGCTCGATCCCGACGGGCTCGGCGACGCGCACGACCTCGCTCGGGTGCGCGCGCTCGTAGGCGGCGACGAAGCTCCTCAGGTCCTGGCTCATGCGCGGGCTCCCTTGACGCCGAAGAGGTACCACTCGGCCTTGTGCAGATGCGGCAGCGGGATGTCGTGCCACGCGTAGCCGGGTAGCGTGGCGCGCCAATCCCCGAAGAATCCGCGGTTGTCGATCCCCTCGAACCATTCCGTGTAGCCCAGAAGGTATGCGTCGAAGCCCGCGACCTCCGGGAGGACGAGCCGGCGCAGCGCCACGGGCGTCTCACCGAGCGACCACTGCGCGATGAAGGCCGCCATACCTGGGGGCCGCGCGCGCAGCACGCGCCCGAAGTCCGCGAGGTCGGAGATCGTGATCGCGCCCCGTACCGGCTCCCGGACCTCCCGCCGCGGCTTCAGCGCCGTGAGGCCGACGCTCCCCAGAAAGAACCGCTGGAGCACCGCGACCTCGGGCGGGTCGAAGATGACGTACGTGCCCGCGAAGCCGAGCTGGTGGAAGAGGCGGCAGAGGCTCCCGTAGCCGCCGCCGAACTCGACGATGTACGGCAGCGTCGGGAGCGAGAGCCCCGTCGTTTCCTCGAACCGGCACAGGTGATAGGCGTGATGGATGAGGTTACCGCTGGTGCGCGGGTAGAGGTGGAACGGCCGCGGGCAGCCCACGGTCGACTCGCGGAGCGCCGGCCGCCAGCGCCGCTTCCAGTCGGGCTGACGCTGGAGGTGGCGGAGCTCGTCGGCCACGGGCTTGCGCCCGCGCTTGACCATGGTGCTGCGGATCGCGTCCCAGCGGAGGAACTCCGCGGGGTCGCCGTGAAGCAGCAGCTCGTGCAGGCGCGCGAGCTTCGCGTCCCAGATCTCAGCGACGATGTGGGCCGTGCTCTTGAGCTGGACCGCGTCGGCGCGCAGGTCGTCGACGAGCCGCTCGTCGGTCGGCGTGCGCCGGAACAGCAGCCTGCCGACGGAGTCCTCGACGAAGTGGGAGAAGGGGCGGTTCTTCACGGCCTGGCGGGCGCCTTCTTGAATGGCGCGCCGAACGTCTCCCTGAGCCGTTTGACGGTCTCGACGCGCTCGCCCATGCGGTACCGCGGGCGGTGCCGGCTCACGCCCGCCACGTCTTGGTCGCCATGCGCGCCCTCCTCGAAAGCCCTAGGCTAGCATTAGGACGCTGAGTCATGCTATGTGTCTCGCGCGGCTATGACCCGTCTCGACCCTCGCGCCGTCGCCCTCGTCGCCATCGACATGCATCGAGGCCACCTCGACCCAGCCGTCGCGACGCTGCCCCTGCCGGCGCCCCATTGCGGGCCCGTGATCAAGCGGGCGGCCGAGCTCTTCGGCGAGGTCCGGGCCCGCGGCGTGCCCGTCGTGCACGTCGTCACCGAGTACCGCG
>JBGPIS010000215.1:0-4997 GCA_041484965.1 Methylomirabilia bacterium | reverse complement strand
GGCCACGGCTGCGACGCCGACACGCCCGAGGTGCCGAACACCGCGCGGTTCGACGACGCCGTCGGAGCGCTCCGGTTGCTGCACTCGAAGCCGTACGTGGACCGCGCGCGGATCGGCGCCATCGGCTGGTCGAACGGCGGCGTCTTCTCGATCGCGGTGATCAACGGCCCGAGCCTCGAGCGCGCGCGCCGGCGCGGCGTGACGCTGCCAGAGCCGGGCTTCGCGGCGGCGGTTGGCGTCCACCCCGGCGGGTGCTTTTCGCTCGTGAACGAGCTGGTCACGCGGCCGCTGCTCGTGCTGATGGGCGACGCGGACGACTGGACGATTCCCGGGCCCTGCGTCGAGATGGTGGACAACATGCGGCGCCGCGGCGCCGACGCGACGATCGTCCTCTACCCGGGCGTCTACCACTATTTCGACGTGATCGGCCAGAAGCTCACGTACCTGGCCGAGGTCGGCAACCGGAACAAGCCCGGGGAGTGCTGCGGCGCGACGGTCGGGTACAACGCCTCGGCGGCGACCGACGCCCGGCGCCGCATCGCCAAGTTCTTCGGCTCTCATCTGAAGGGCAGGTAACGGGCCCCATGGACGTCTCGGTCGAGCTCGTCAAGCACCTGCTGCAATCGGTCGTCAACCTCCGCGCCGCCGTGCCTCGCGAGCACCCGTCCAGCCGGATCCTCGGCACCGAGCGGCTCGGCAGCGGCGTCGTCGTGGACTCCTCGGGGCTCATCCTGACCGTCAACTACGCCGTCATGGGCGCCCAGACGATCGACGTCGCGTTCGCCAAGGGCCGGCGGGTGAAAGCCGAGCTCGTCGCCCAGGACTACGAGGTGGGCCTGGCCCTCGTGCGGGTCAAGCGGCAGGGCCTCCAGGCGGCGACGCTCGGCAGCGCGGACGCGGTCGAGCGCGGCGCTCCGGTCGTCGGCCTGGCGACGATCGGCGCCCAGGAGCGGCGCGTGTCGGGCGGGCTCGTGACCTACCTCGGCGAGTTCGAGGCGTACTGGGAGTACCTGCTCGACCGGAGCATCGTGTCGAACGCGGCGAACCCGGGCTTCGGCGGGGGCGGCCTCTTCACGCCGGCGGGTGCGCTGGTGGGTGTCCTCTCGCTGAGCCTCAACGAGATCGCCCGCAGCTCGCTGGCGATTCCCGTGGACTTCTATCGAACCCACGAGCACGAGTTCCTCCGCTACGGCCGCGTGGTGAGCCGTCCGCGCCGCGCGTGGCTCGGCGTCTTCGCCCACGCGCTCGAGGAGGGCGTGGTCGTCGCCGGCGTGGTTCCCAACGGGCCGGGCGACCGGGGCGGGCTCCAGGAGGGCGACGTCATCGTCTCGCTCAACGCGGAGGAAGTCCCCAGCCGGCGCGACCTCTACCTCTCCCTCTGGCGGCACGAGCCGGGTGAGCCGCTCACCCTCGAGGTGATGCGCGACAACAAAGTGCGCCGGTTCGAGGTGAAGGGCGGCGACCGGGCCTACTTCTTCCGGCAGTTGTGAGACCGCGCGGCCGCACGTTTGCACGCTTCCTCGCCGCCGACGGCTTCTTCCTGAGCGCCGGCCTCGCGTTCTTCTTCCTGGTGACGCTGATCCCGATTCTGCTGTTCGGCGTCGCGGTCGTCGGCGTCGTCTTCTCCACCGAGCAGGCCTCGCGCGAAGTCGTCCGCCAGCTCACCCAGCACCTCCCCGTCGACCAGTCGCAGATCGAGCGCGTTTTCATACGGATCGTCCGGTCGCGCACGGCGTCCGGCGTCGTCGGCACCCTCGTGCTGGTCCTCTTCTCGACGCCGCTCTTCGGCGCCTCGCGTCTCGTCCTGCACCGGCTCCTGGGCGTGAGGGAGGGCCCGAGCTTCGTGCGCAACCTCCTGACCGACGCGGCGATGGTCGTCGTGTTCGGCGTCCTGCTCTTCGTCGCGATCGTGGCGACGTGGCTGTACCACTGGTTCCAGGCGCTCGCCCGCGACGCGCTGCCGGTGCCCCCGGGGTGGTTCGAATTCGCGTCGGTCGGGCTGAGCCTCGCCCTCTCGACGCTGATTTTCTACCTCGCGTATTGCTACGTTCCACGCCGGCGGGTGCAGCCCGCCGCCGCGCTGGCGGGGGCGATCCTCGCGAGCCTCCTCTGGGAGGTCGCGAAGCAGCTGTTCCGCCTCTACGTCCAGCACCTGGACGTCTACAACCAGATCTACGGCCCGCTCGGGATCCTCGTGGCGTTCGTGATGTTCGTGTACTACTCGGCGATCGTCTTCGTCTTCTCCGCTGCCTTCGTTGCCACGCTCGATTCCCGCCACCGCTGACACCCGCGAGTCGCCGGGCCAGCGGCAAGCGGGGCCGGGGGTGCCCTCTGAGACCCGTAGCGTCTGGGCGTTGCTCGGGCGAACCACGTCCGACGTGCCCTCGCGGGTTCGGTTGCTAGCGTGGTCGAAGAGGGCACCCCCGGCCCGCTTGCCGCTGGCCCGGCGAGCGGCTCGCGGCTGTGTTATCGTGAGCGCCGCTTCTCACTCGGTGCCGGGGGGATCCGCGGATGATGCTCAAGGGCAAGGTCGCGGTGGTGACGGGCGCGGGGCGCGGCATCGGGCGCGAGATCGCGCTCTTGATGGCGCGCCACGGCGCGCAGGTGGTCGTCAACGACTACGGGGGCTCGGAGGCGGGGGCCGACACGGCGCCCGGGCCCGCCGACGAGGTGGTGGACGAGATCAAGAAGGCGGGCGGCCAGGCCGCCGCGAGCTACGACTCGGTCGCGTCCATGGCGGGCGGCCAAGCGATCATCGAGACGGCGGTGGACGGGTTTGGCCGGATCGACATCGTCGTCAATAACGCCGGCATCCTCCGCGACCGCATGATCTTCAACATGACCGAGGAGGAATGGGACGGCGTCATCAACACTCACCTCAAGGGCTGCTTCGCCCTCACGCGCGCGGCCGCGCCGCTCATGCGGGAGCAGAAGTGGGGACGCTTCATCAACATGACGTCCACGTCGGGCCTCGTCGGCAACATCGGGCAGGCGAACTACGCCGCGGCCAAGCTCGGCATCGTCGGCCTCACGAAGGTCACGGCCCTCGACATGGCCCGCTACAACGTCACGGCCAACTGCATCTCGCCCTTCGCGTGGACGCGCATGATCGGCACGATCCCGACCGAGACGGAGACGCAGAAGGCGCGCGTCGAGAAGATCAAGAAGATGTCGCCCGCCCACATCGCGCCCGTCGCCGCCTTCCTCGCCACCGACGCGGCCAAGGACGTCACCGGCCAGATCTTCGGCGTCCGTGGCAAGGAGATCATGCTGTTCGGGCAGCATCGCCCGGTCATGCGGATCCATGACGACGCGGGCTGGACGGTCGAGAAGCTCACCGAGATCTTCCCGGGCACGCTCCAGCACCATCTCGTGCCGAACGTCACCTCGGGCCAGTACTTCAACTACGACCCGCTCGTCTAGGCACGCGTGCACCGTGGCGCGACGGCTTCCCGCGTCGCTCGCCCTCGTCGTGCTGCTCGTGGCCGGCGGCGGCGCCGCGGCGCCGGGGCTCCTCGTCACCGTCGGCGAGGTGACCGCGACGACGGCGGTGGTCTGGGCACGGAGCCCGAGCGACGCCGAGGTCGTGGTGGAGGCGCGCCCGGCCGCGGGCGGCGCCGCGCTCAAGGGCGCGGCGAAGGCGTCGGCGAGGCGGGCCGACCTCACCGTCCGGATCCCGTTGTCGAACCTCAAGGCCGCGACGCGCTACGCCTACCAGGTTCAGGCGGCGGGGGAGACGGCGAGGGGGGAGTTCGTGACGGCCCCGGGTCCCGAGCAGCCCGCGCCGGGGCACTTCCTCTGGAGCGGCGACCTCGGCGGCGGCGGTTTCTGCCGCAAGATCGAGGGCGGCTACCCGATCTTCCGCGCGATGGCCCGCCTGAAGCCCGACGTCTTCCTGTTCGTCGGCGACACCATCTACGCCGACGTCAAGTGCAACCGGCCCGGCGTGGTGCCCGGCGCCGATTTCGTCGCCCTGACGCTCGGCGAGTTCCGCAAGCGGCACCACTACAACCGCGAGGACGCCGCGGTCCAGGAGTTCTTCCGGCTGACCTCGGTGTACGCCATCTGGGACGACCACGAGGTGCGGAACGACTTCTCGGGCCCGACCGACCCGCTGATGCCGACGGGGCGCCGCGCGTTTCTCGACTACTGGCCGATCGTCCCTCCCGCCGACGAGCCGACCCGGCTCTACCGCAAGTTCCGCTGGGGTCGGCTGGGCGAGGTCTTCATCCTCGACACGCGGCAGTATCGGAGCCCCAACACGGAGCGCGACGGTCCGGGCAAGACGATGCTCGGCGCGTCGCAGCGCCGCTGGCTGATCGACAACGTCAGCACGTCCACCGCCGTCTGGAAGATCGTCGTGTCGAGCGTGTCCCTCTCGATCCCGACGGGGAAGCCCGAGCGTCGGGACTCCTGGTCCAACGCCAGCGTCTACGGCACGCCCCAGGACGGCGGGACGGGCTTCGCGGTCGAGCGCGACGCGATCCTCCGGCAGTTCCGCGAGCGCGGCGTGAAGAATCTCGTCTTCCTGGTCGCCGACGTGCACCACGCCCAGGTGATCCGCCACCACCCGACGCCTGCGTTCGCGTTCCACGAGTTCGTCGCCGGACCGCTCTCGGCCACGCTCGGCCGGCCCCGGCCGCTCGACGACGGACTCAACCCGCGCTCGCTCTTCGCGACGGGGGGCGTCAACAACTTCGGCGAGATCCTGATCGAGCCCGCGACCCTCACCGTGCGGCTGATCGACGAAGCAGGCTCCGTCCTCTTCAGCCACACGATCGGTCCGGAGTAGCGCGCCACCCGAGCGCGAGCCCGGCCCAGGCGACGAGCCCCGTGACGCTCAGGACGACGCCGAGCGACTCGGGAAGCCCGGGGCCGTAGACGAGCCCGACCGTGAGCCCGGGGACCGGCGACTTGATCTCGAGCTCTCCAAACTCTCCTCGTCGCGTCGGAAGCGGCCCGTCAGAGCCTTCAGCTCGCCAGAGCGGGTAGTAGGC
>JBGPIS010000214.1:0-5026 GCA_041484965.1 Methylomirabilia bacterium | reverse complement strand
GGCGGCGCAGAAGACGCGGATCAATCCGACGGGCGAGCTGCCCGCGCCGGTGCCGATCTCGGAGGCGGCGGGGGCGCTCGACAAGGTCCAGGGCTTCACGCCGACCGAGGTCGATCGCCGGGACTCCGAGCGGCAGTTCCCCCAGCTCAAGGGCCAGTTCCTCGTGGGCCGCGACGGGATCGTGCGCTGGCTCAACGTCGAGTGCGCCACCGAGGGCCTGGCCGGCCTCGGCAAGTTCCCGACCGACGAGGAGCTGGTCGAGGCCGCGCGCGCCATGCCGCGCTGACGGAGAACGCCATGCCGAGGACGATTCAGCAGCGGGTGAACTTTCGCGCGTCGCCCGAAACGCTGTTCGACATCTACCTGAGCTCGCGGAAACACGCGGCCGCCACCGGGGAAAAGGCGGTGGTGAGCCGAGCCGTCGGCGCGCGGTTCATGGCCTATGACGGTCACCTGCGTGGGCGGAATCTCGCGATCGTGCCGAAGCGCCTGATCGTGCAGTCCTGGCGCGGCGCGAACTGGAAGAAGCGGGATCTCGATTCGATTCTGGTGCTCGTCTTCAGCAAGGTGCGGGGCGGCGGCCGGATTTCCATGGTGCATGCGAATGTTCCGGATGCGCACGCCGCGAGCATCAGCCGGGGCTGGGAGGAGTACTACTGGAAACGGTGGAGGGCTTACTTGAGGAGGATTCGCCATGGCCGACGAGTTTGAATACATCTCTCGTGCCCGCCTCGAGTACCGGGAGGGCTACCGCAACGCGTATCTGGGCGAGGTTCCCGAGCCGGTCGTCTACGGCGTCCAGGGGGCGCTGCGCCAATATTATGGCGCCAAGGAAGGGCCGCCGATCGCGTCGACGCTCGATCATATCGTCGCCGCCGTCGCCGGCTGAATGTACGGCACCCTGCGAGGCGCCCTGGCAGGGCGCAAAATTGACTTCGATCGCGATGCCTACAAGGCCACCGTCGCGGGCCGGATCGTCGGCATCGGCAAGACGATCCGCATCAAGTCGATCCACGTGCACTACGAGCTCGCCGTGCCCGCGGACGCGAGAGACGCGACTGAGCGGGCGCTCGTCCTGCATCCCCAGGGCTGCCCGGCGCACCAGAGCGTCAAGGACGCGATCGAGGTGACGTGGGACGCCACGCTGCGTGTCGGCGACCAGGTGGTGGCCGTAAAGTTCACACCGTTTTGACGACTGGGCGCCACCCTGCGCCGATGATCCTGGCAGACGCACCGCAGTCTCATCTTGCGTTCCAGGAGGCCCTGATGCGCACGTTCACGGGGTGGTTGACGCGGGTCGTGGTGGTCGTGGCGGTCGGATTGTCCTTCGGGCTCGGGGGCGTCGTCGACAGAGCGCTCGCCCAGAGCGACACGATGAAGAAGGACGAGATGATGAAGAAGGACGACATGATGAAGGGAGAGATGAAGAAAGACGACCAGATGATGAAGAAGGACGAGATGATGAAGGATGACATGAAGAAGGACCAGATGATGAAGGACGACAAGACCATGAAGAAGGACGACGCGATGATGGAGAAGAAGCAGTAGCGATGCGCCGCCGGCCGTTCGTTCTCCTCCTCCTCCTGGCGCTGACCGGACTCGGGGCCGGTGCCGCCGCCGGCCAGGCCCTGCGGCTCGGCGCTCCCGCGCCCGACGTCGCGGGCGAGCGCTGGATCAACAGCGGCCCGCTGACGATGCCGGGGCTCAAGGGCCGCGTCGTCCTCGTCGACTTCTGGACGTACGGCTGAATCAACTGCCGCAACGTGATCCCGCAGTTGCGGGCGTGGCACGAGCGGTACACCCTGGCAGGACTGACCGTCGTCGGAGTCCACAGCCCCGAGTTCTTCTGGGAGAAGTCGTACGACAAGGTGGTGGACGCGACCAAGCGGCTCGGCGTGCGCTATCCGGTCGTCCAGGACAATAACATGGCCATCTGGAACCGGTTCGGCGTCAGGGCCTGGCCGACGCTGCTCCTCGTGGACCGTCGGGGCGTCGTCCGGTATCACCACATCGGCGAGGGCGACTACGAAGAGACCGAGGCGGCGATCCAGCGCCTCCTCGCCGAGAGAGGCTGACGATCAGCGGGGGCTCGCCGTCGCGGCGCTTCTCCGTCCTCGTGCTCGCCGCGATCGTGGCTCCCGCCACGATCGTGGCCGTTCTGGGGTACGTGTCGCTGCGCCAGTGGGAGGCGGCCGCCGACCTGCTGTTCCGCGAACAGGCGCGCGACGTCGCCTCGATGGCCGCCGAAAAGATCGAGATGGTGCTGCGGCGCACGGAAGACGCGTTCCTCGACCGCCTCCGCGTCCTGCTCCTGGAGGGGCCGCTCGACGCGCGCGCGCTCGAGGAGCTGCTCGCTCGGTTCCCCCTGATCCACCGGCTCTACGTCTTCGATCGGCGAGACCGGCTCGTCTATCCGAAGGCGTGGCGGGACGATGACGGCGCCGTGTTCGGCCGGCTCCCGCGGGAGATCCCGCCGGGGGTGCGGGAGCGCGGCGGCCGACGCGAGATCGTCGTCGGCGATCAGGTGGTGCTCGCGGCGACCCTCGAGGCGCGCGGCGAGCCGGTGCTAGTCGCGTTCTCGCGGGACCCGGACGTGCTGCGCCGGGACGTGTTCGAGACGACGCTCGGCGCGCTCGAGTCGCCCGCGATCGTCGCGGTCCTCGACCACCGCGGGCGTCTGGTCTACAGCAAGGCGCCGATCGAGCGGGCCGAGCACGTCCTGTCCGTGACCTTCCGCGAGGGACTCCCGAGCTGGAGCGTCGCCGTCTACCTGCCGCCCGGCGCGTCGCCCCGTGTGGCGGTGCGGCGGCAGGTCGCCCTCTTCACCGGGGCTTTCGGCGTGCTCCTGGTGGTCATCGTCGTCGGCATCGCCGGCGCGTGGCGGCTGATGCGGCGAGAGGCGGAGATGGCCCAGCTCAAGTCCGATTTCGTCGCCAACGTGTCTCACGACCTGAAGACGCCGCTGTCGGTCATCCGCATGTTCGGCGAGACGCTCGAGATGGGCCGGGTGCCCGACGAGGCCCGGCGCGGCGAGTACTACCGCGTGATCACGCGCGAGAGCGAGCGGCTGTCCCGGCTGATCGACAACGTGCTCGATTTCTCGCGGATCGAGCGCGGGCGTCGAACCTACGACATCGCGCCCACGGCGGTGGAGCCGCTCGTGCGCGACGCGCTCGAGGCGTTCGCGTACCCGCTGGCCCAGCAGGGCTTCAAGGTCGAGACACGGGTGGCGCCGGACCTTCCCGAGGTGCCCATGGACGCGGACGCGATCGGGCAGGCGCTGGCCAACCTGATCGACAATGCGATGAAGTACTCGGGGGAGCGCCGGGCGATCACCGTGGACGCCGCCCGCGTCGGGGACGAGCTCGCGCTCACGGTCGCCGACGAGGGCATCGGGATTCCCGCGGACGAGCAGGCGAAGATCTTCGAGAAGTTCTACCGGGTCGGACGGAGCGAGACGCAGGGGCGGCGCGGCAGCGGCGTCGGCCTCGCGCTGGTCAAGCACGTGGCGGAGGCCCACGGGGGGCGCGTCACGGTCGAGAGCCGGCCGGGCGCGGGAAGCCGTTTCACGCTGTGGCTGCCGCTGGAACGCGATGGCTAGGATCCTGATCGTCGACGACGAGCCGGAGATCGTGCGCGGGCTCGAGGACAACCTGCGCTTCGAGGGCTACCAGACCGTGGCGGCGACGAACGGTGAGGAGGCCCTGGCGCTCGCGCTGAGCGAGGCGCCGGACCTCGTGCTCCTCGACATCATGCTGCCGCGCATGAGCGGCTGGGACGTCTGCCGCGAGCTCCGACGCAAGGGCATCGACATTCCCGTGGTCATGCTGACCGCGCGCGGGGACGAAGTGGACCGCGTGCTCGGGCTCGAGCTCGGCGCCGACGACTACATCACCAAGCCGTTCTCCCTGCGCGAGCTGCTCGCGCGGGTGCGCGCGGTGCTCCGGCGGCCGGGGCCGAGGCGGAAGTTCGAGGAGTTCGCGTTCGGCGACGTCCGCATCCGTCTGCGCGGCCGGCAGGTCTTCAAGGCGGGCCGGGAGGTCCGCGTGACGCGGAAGGAATTCGACCTCCTCGTGTTCCTGGTCGAGCGCCGTGGCGAGATCGTCACGCGCGACCAGCTCCTCGATGACGTGTGGGGCTACGAGCGATTCCCGACGACGCGCACGGTGGACACGCACATCCTGCGGCTCAGACGGAAGTTCGAAGCCGATGCCGACGACCCGAAGTGGATCGTGACCGTTCACGGACAGGGATACAAGTTCGCCGCGCCCGGAGACGCCGACGGCCGGCGAGGAGGAAGGTAGGGCATGCTGATCCGACGCGCGCCGCGCTTCACGTCGAACGACATCACGGACGAGCGGCTCGTCCTCACCCGCCGCGCGTGGCTGGCCGGGGCGGCCGCCCTCGTGCTGGGGCCGGGTGCCCACCCGGCCGAGGCCGTGCCCCCGGGCCCGCCGCTCCCGGCGGCGCGCAACGAGACCCGCTCGCTCAAGGAGCCGCCGACCAAGTTCGAGGCGGCGACCACCTACAACAACTTCTATGAGTTCGGCGTCAACAAGGACGACCCGGCCCGCCTGGCCGCCACGCTCCAGCCCCGGCCGTGGACCGTCCAGGTGGACGGTCTGGTGCACAAGCCCAAGACCTACGACATCGACGAGCTCCTCCGCCTGCACCCGCTCGAGGAGCGGGTCTACGCGCTACGCTGCGTGGAGGCCTGGTCCATGGTGATCCCCTGGATCGGCTTTCCCCTCGCGGCGCTCCTCGGGCGCGTCGCGCCCACCGGCCAGGCCAAGTACGTGGAGTTCACGACGCTCCACGACCCGCGCCAGTTCCCCGCCCAGCGGCCGGGGTTCTTCGGGTTTTCGTCGCTCGACTGGCCCTACGTGGAGGGGCTGCGGCTGGACGAGGCCCTGCACCCGCTGACGCTGCTCACGGTCGGCATGTACGGGCAGGCGCTCCCCAACCAGAACGGCGCCCCGCTCCGCGTCGTCGTGCCCTGGAAGTACGGGTTCAAGAGCGCGAAGTC
>JBGPIS010000213.1:0-5054 GCA_041484965.1 Methylomirabilia bacterium | reverse complement strand
CCGACGATCCCCATGGTGAGCTCGTAGAGCTCGCGCTGCTCGCGGCGGATCGGCTCCCGCAGCGCGTAGTCGTTCTCCCGGAGGGCCGTGTGGAGGCCCCGGGTGAGGGCGAGGAGGAGCGCGAAGGCGTGCTCGGCGAGGTGGACGCCGACGCCGCCCTTCTCGCTCGCGAGGGCGACGTCGCTCTCGACCAGCTCGGGGCAGAGGATCGCGTCCACGCCGGCGCCGATCGAATGGTAGTAGCCGAGGCGGCGGTTGAGAACGTAGACGTCCGGCGCGACGCGCCCGAAGAGGACGTCGGCGTCCACGATCTCCCGGCGCTGGGTGGCCGCGTCCTTCGCCTCGACGAGCGTGGCACCGGGGCCCGCGGCGTCCCGGATCCGCGCGCGGTCGGCGGGCTCGAGGGACGGGACGATGAGATTGGGTGTATAAAGGATCTTCATGTCGGGGTGAAATCTTCCTCCAAAGGAGCGCCCGTGGCAATCAAGATCGTTCTCTCACCCAAGCTTCCCGCGCCGCTGGTCGAGACGGCCCGCTCGATGCTGCCCGCGGGCTACCAGCTCCAGGTCGTCGAGCAGGCGCTGCCCGAGTTCTTCGACGCCATGGAAAACGCCGAGTTCCTCGTGGGCTTCGCCCGCACGAATCTCGGCAACGACTTCTACCGCGCCTCCCCGCGGCTCAAGCTCGTCCAGCTCGTGAGCGCCGGCTACGACCGGGTGGATATCGAGGCCGCGCGGAAGGCGCGGGTGCCCGTCTGCAACAACGGCGGCGCCAACTCGATCGCGGTCGCCGAGCACACCATCATGCTGATGCTGGCGGTCGCGAAGAAGGTCGTCTGGCACCACAACAACGTCGTCGCGGGCAAGTGGCGCGTGGGGGACTTCGCGACGGCGCGCCTCTGGGAGCTCCACGGCAAGACGCTCGGCATCGTCGGCCTCGGCAACATCGGCAAGAAGGTGGCGCGCCGGGCGCTGGCCTTCGACATGAACGTCCAGTACTACGACATCGTGCGGCTCGCCGAGCACCAGGAGGACGCGCTCGGCGTGCGCTTCGCGCTCCTGCCTGAGCTGCTCCGGACCTCCGACGTCGTGAGCCTCCACGTGCCCCTGACGGACCGGACGCGCGGCATGATGAGCAGCGAGCAGTTCGCGATGATGAAGCCGAGCGCGGCTTTGATCAACACCTGCCGCGGTCGCGTCGTGGACGAGAAGGCGCTCCACCACGCGCTCACCTCGGGCCAGATCACGGCCGCCGGGCTCGACGTCATGCTCGAGGAGCCGCCGGCCGCCGCCCACCCGCTCTTCAAGCTCGAGAACGTGACGCTCACGCCGCACATGGCGGGGCCGACGTGGGAGAACTGGCGCCGCGCCTTCCGCAACGCGTTCGACAACATCCAGCGCGTGGCGGCCGGCGACAAGCCGCTCTGGGTGGTCCCGGAACTCGCGGAGCTGGCGCGCTGATCGAGACGCTACGCGGCGAGGGTCAGGCCCAGGGTCTCCGATCCATCGGTGCATGACGGGAAGGGGCGCCACATGACGAACAAGAAGGGCACAGGGCTGTTGATGGTCTGGGCCGACGTCCCGGCGGGCGAAGAGGCAGAGTTCAATCGCTGGTACAACGAGGAGCATCTGGCCGAGCGACTCTCCGTGCCGGGGTTCTTGAGTGCGGCCCGCTACGAAGCGGTGAAGGGTGGACCGAAGCATCTCGCCTGTTACGAGCTGGAAAGCGCCGCAGTGCTCGAGAGCCCAGCGTACAAACGTCTCCAGGCCAACCCGACGCCGTGGACGAAGCGCTGCTCGCCCGAGGCCATCGGCACGGCGTACATCCGTAACGTCTACACCATGATCCATCCGCGGACGGTGACGTCGGAGGTGGCCCGGAGCGATATGGCGCCGGCCCTGCAGATCGGGCGCATGGATGTGCCACCCGAGGTCGACGCTGAGTTCAACACCTGGTACAACACGATCTACGTGCCCAATTACGAAAAAGTCCCGGCCGTGATTCGCGGCCGACGCTATCGAGCCGTGACCGGCAAACCCACGTATCTGACCCTCTACGAGTTCGAGCACCCCAAGGTATCTGAGAGCGCCGCGTGGGCCGCCCAGCGGGACATCTCCCCGGTGACACACCGTGTACGACCGCACATGCGGCACGCCCCAGGCTCTCCCGGCATCTACGTCAAGACATTTCAGCTCTGATGGCCGCTGCCGGAGTAGGCCGGCGCATGAAGGTTCCTCCTCGCCCTGCGACGGCGGAGCCGTGCGAGTGCGCCTCGCGGAGCTAGCCGGTCGCGCCCGGCTCAGTCACGATCACCCGGATCGGCGTCGGGTTGAAGCCGTTGCAGGGATTGTGGATCTGTGGACAGTTCGAGATCACCGCGAGCACGTCGATCTCCGCACGCAGGTCCACGTAGTCCCCGGGCTTGGAGAGCCCGTCCACGATCCCCATGGTCCCGTCGGGCTCCACGGGGACGTTCATGAAGAAGTTGATGTTGGCGACGATGTCCTTGCGGCCCAGTCCGAAACCTTCCAGCGCTCGGCGGAAGTTCGTCCGGCAGCTCGGCGTGTCTTTGACGCCGTAACGGAACTCGTTGCTCTCGGCGCTGCAGCAGCCGCCGATCGTGTCGTGGCGGCCGCAGGTGTCCTCGACGATCGTGAGCAGGCGGCGGCCCGTGTCCGAGTAGATGCCGTGGCCCTTGGTGAGGAAGATCGTCTTTGCGTACTTCATCGTGTCGGCCGCGTTGTAGCGCTCCTCAGGGTTCACGGCGTCGTAGCAGAGGAAGTCCACGGCTTGCTTGCCCTCGAGGTCGACGATCCGGAGCATCTGACCTCGCTTGAGCACGCGCGCCCAGAACTCGCCGGGCGGGATCACCCGATCTTCGACCACGCCCGCCACCGCGACTCCGACCGTCCTGGAGCTCATCGCGGCCGAGTATACCTGACTCTGCCCACTCCGCGGCGTGCCGGCCGTGAAGCACTTCCGCTTCTCGCCGACCGGTTCCCGCGCGTGCGGCGGCTCTAAGGATCCGGCTCGCCGTCACCAGATCTGCTTGTGCACGAACTCCACGATCTTCTCGACCGCCTGCCCGGCGGCCGGCGACGTCGGATTCCGGTTGATGAACCCCTCGGCCTCGCCCTCGAACAGCTCGAGCTCGACCTGGCCCCCCGCGGCGCGGTACCGCGCGACGAAGCGGTCGAGATCGGGGCGCGGATGCGCCACGTCTTTGGTGCCCTGGAGGTAGAGCGCGGGCGGCAGCGCGACCCGCTCGCCACGCTCCAGTGCCTGCACCGGGTTGCCCTCGGCCATGGCCTCCTCGGTCTGCCAGTACTCGTCGTGGCTGGGCAGCACGCGGTCCACGACCTCCGGGTACGGCGGGCCGCCCGCCTTCAGCTTCTTGGCGTAGCGGTAGCGCGCCAGCGGGTCGATGACGGGCCAGCAGAGGACGACGCAACGCACGCTGGCATCAACGGTCGGCGCGCCGGTCGGCAGCGGGATCGCCGCGTATCGGGGATCGTGCGGTCTCATTCCGCCCAGCATGCCCTGGTGCGCGCCGCTCGAGATTCCCAGGACGCCGACGAGGTCGGGGCGGCTGCCCAGTGACGTGGCGCGCGTCTTGAGCCAGCGGATCGCGTAGTTGATGTCGGCCATCGACGCTGGGTAGGGCGCCTCGGGCGGCATGCGGAAATCCAGCGCCGCCACCACCACGCCGCTCTTCGCGAGCGGCTCGTTGATCGCGGTGTCGTTCGTGCGGTCGCCCCGGCACCAAGCGCCGCCGTGCAGATCGACGATCAGGGGGAACGGCCCTGAACCGCGCGGCTTGAAGAGACGCGCGAGCAAGGGCCTGTCCCCGTGGCGGAGATATTCGACGTCTTCGATGTCGATGTCGTAAGTCATAGGCTCCTCCCTCGGGGCGATACTCCTCCCGCCACGGCGGTGCCGTCAAGACTAGAACCCAGGGGTGCTGGTCTGGTCGTGACCGTCAGGAAGGCTCAGAGTGCGGGGCGTGGCTGGAGCGGCAGTGACGGTGGGGGGCAGACGACAGCGAGAGGCCCGGGGTAGCCGGGGCGAGGACGTTCCGCGTGGGGGGTGGTACGTACACTCCATGGAGCCCGGCGGAGATCGCGAGCGTCCCCGGGCCGCCGAGGGCTCGCCGTGCTGCGATGGTACCGCAGGCGAGACCGACCTCGCGCGAACGGAGTTCTGCGAGCTAGGGGATCGTCGTCGAGACCGTGACCACCGAGCCGTCGCCAAGAGTCACGGTCAATGAGAAACTGGCCCCCGGCGTGAAGGGCGACGGGCTGAGGTCCGAGGCGAACACGAAGAAGGTCCCGCCGTCGGCCACGCCGAAGCTCACCGCCCCGGTGCTGGCGTTGTTGAGCAGTCCGCCGTCGAGACTCGCCGCCGCCCCCAGGGCCCAGTGCGGTGTCGCCGTGTCCGTGTCCCAGACCCCGCCACTCGCGCGCAGCTCGAGCCGCGTCACCGTCCGCGCCCCACTGCCGGCCCCCACGGTCACCTGGAAGCTGCCATCGAGCCCCCCGTCCGCGCTGAAGGCCGCATTGCCGCCTCCCACCTTGTCCCGCACCTTGCCCAGATACGCCAGGCTCAGCGTCGGCGGCGCCGGGGCGACCGTGAAGCCGCCCGGACGGATCACGCTCTGCCCGTCGGGGTTCGTCACAGTGACGTCACGCGGCGCCAGCGCCGCCGCGGCCGCGATCGCGAGGGCGACCGAGAGCTGGCTCGACGAGACGACCGTCGTCGAGGTCACCGTCACGCCGGCCCCGAACGAGGCGCTCGCCCCCGCTTGGAAGTTGGTCCCCATCACGGTCACCGTGAGGCTCGCCCCCGGTGCCCCCGAGTCCGGCGACACGCTCGAGATCGTCGGCACCACCGGCACGGTCACGGTCGCACTGGCCGTGGTGCCGTCGGCGAAGTTGGCGGTGAGCGTGAAGCCGTTGCCCGGCGTGAAGGGCGACGGGCTGAGGTCCGAGGCGAACACGAAGAAGGTCCCGCCGTCGGCCACGCCGAAGCTCACCGCCCCGGTGCTGGCGTTGTTG
>JBGPIS010000212.1:0-5057 GCA_041484965.1 Methylomirabilia bacterium | reverse complement strand
TACCGTCGACCCGCTTGGACTGCTCGCCGATCCGCTGGTCGAAGTCGACTTCCTTCTTGCCGACCAAGTCCCGTACCCAGTCGCGTGTCGCGCAGCCGGTGGCGAGGACCAGCGCCACCGATGACACGATCATGCCTCCCGCGATCCGTCGCATACGCGTCCTCCTTTCGGGTGCACACGCAGAACGCTGCCTTCCGGTCGGTGGGCATGCAACGGAGCGGCCAAGGGTGAATGCCCGCGATTTCCCGGGAGAAACGCGCCCCAGCCGGCCGGCGCGGTGTCACGCGCGCGAACGCGGAGAGTCAGCGGGCTGACGCCGCCTTAGTTGAGCCGCGCGCGCAGCGAGTGGAGCGCCTTCCTCGACTCGGCATCGCCCGGCGCCTGGCGCACCGCGCCCTCGAACTCGCGCAGCGCGTCCCACCAGCGCCCCTGCCGGAGGTAGATCCGCCCGAGGTTCATGTAGGGGAACTGGCGCGGCTCGTAGCGCGGGGCGCGCTTGGCTTTCTCGAGCCACGGGATGGCCTCATCGAGCTTGTCCTGCTGCATCAGGTAGCAACCGATGTCGTTATACGGGTTGCCGAAGTCGGGATCGACCTCGATCGCCCGGAGACACTCCCGCGTGGCCTCCTCGAGCCGACCCTGGAAGCTCAGCGTCCACCCGAGAAACGTGTGAGCCTCGGCCGTCGGGTGCGTCTCGATCGAGCGCTGGTACAGCTCGAGCGCGCGGTCGAGCTCGCCCCGCATCTGGTGGCCGTAGGCCTCCCGCCAGAGCTCCGTCGCGCGCTTCACCGCGTCGGGGGCGTCCATCGACGACTCAGATCGGCCACGCTTCGCGCCGGTGGCCCATCTCCCAGAACATCCACTCGTACCGGCTCGTGGTGACGAAGTGCCGCCGCATCGTTCCCCGCTCCACCGCGGAGAGGCGCCCGGCGATCTGGTCGGTCGCGGCGATGACCGCGCGCACGACGTCGCCGAACTCCTGGGACGCGTAGGTGCCGATCCAGCGCGCGTAGAGCGGATCGGGCGAGCCGGCACGCTCGAGCGCCTTCCCGACCTCCCAGTAGATCCAGTAGCAGGGCAGCACGGCCGCCATCGCCTCGTGGTAGGGTGCGGCGTAGGCGACGGCCAGCAGGTAGCTCGTGTACGCGAGGCAGGTCGGCGCGAGCGGCGTCGCGGCGACGGCCGCCGGCGTGAGGCCGAACGCCTTGAAGAACCCCTCGTGCAGGGCGCGCTCGACCTTCAGCGCGCCGGCCGCGTGCTCGTTGAACATGATGATCCACTCGTCCTCGGGCGCCCGCGCGGCGGCGAGCGAGAGCGCGCGGGCGAACTCGCGGAGATAGAGGGCGTCCTGCACCGCGTAGAACTCGAAGCTCGCGCGCGGGAGCCTACCGTCGGTCAGGCCGCACACGAACGGATGGCGCAGGATCGCCGCGTAGATCGGCTCGATCGCCTGCCAGAGCTCCGCCGTGAACGCCATGGGGCCGCCGGGGCGCGCGCTACCGGCCCCGGAAGACCGGCTCCCGCTTCTCGACGAACGCCTTCGTCGCCTCGCGGTGGTCGTCGGTCATGCCGCAGCGCGTGTGGTGCCAGGCCTCCAGGTCGAGCGAGTCCTTGAGGCTTCCGCTCTCGGCCGCGTTGAAGTTGCGCTTCATGTAGCGGAGCGCGATCCGCGGCCCGCGGGCGAGCCGGCCGGCCAGCGCGAGTGTCTCCTCCTCGAGCCGCGCGTCGGGGACGACGCGGTTCACGATCCCGAGCTCCCGCGCCTGCTGGGCGTCCACGATGTCCGCCGTGTAGTAGAGCTCGCGCGCCTTGGCGCTGCCGACGAGCTGGGTGAGGAACCAGCTCCCGCCGAAGTCGCCCGAGTAGCCGACGCGCGCGAACGCGGTCGCGAAGCGCGCGGTGTCGCTCGCGACGCGCAGGTCGCACGCGAGCGCCAGCGAGAGCCCGGCGCCCGCCGCCGCGCCGCGGACCATCGCGAGCGTCGGCTTCGGCATCTCGTGGAGCCAGCGGGACACCTCCATGCGCGCGCGGAGCGCCTGCGCCTTGTCCTCGAGCGTCGTGCCGCCGAACTCCCGGCCCTCGGCCATCGCCTTCACGTCCCCGCCGGCACAGAACCCGCGGCCCGCGCCGGTGAGCACGACGGCGCCCACCTCGGCGTCTTCCGCGAGCCGGGGCAGCGCGGCCAGGAGCGCGTCCAGCATGGCAGGCGACATGGCGTTCAGACGGTCGGGCCGGTTCAGTGTGAGCACCGCGACTCCGTCCTTGACGGCTTCGAGCAAGTCCTGGGTCATGGACATCCCTCCGCGTTGCGGGTGTGCCGCGATGGTACCATCTGCGCGGGAGGGCGCCATGCTCGAACGCGTCGACCGGGTGCAGCTCGCCGTCCGCGACCGCCACGCCGCGGCGAAGACGTTCGCCGACCTCCTCGGGGCCGCGCCGGCCGGCGAGGCGCCCTCCGCGTACCTCGGCGCGCGCCGGCTCGTGCTCCGGCTCGGCGAGGGAGAGGTGGAGCTCTGCGAGCCCGCGGGCGCCGGCCTGGTCCGCGAGCACCTCGAGCGCTGGGGCGAGGGCCTCCTGAGCGCCGGTTTCGCCGTGCGCGACATGACCGACCTCCACGCGCGGCTCGCCGAGGAGGGCGCGGAGTTCGCCGAGGACGGGGACCAGACCTACCTCGAGCCCGCGGCAACGGCGGGCATGCGCGTGGTCCTCACCCCCGCGCGGCCCGTCCCGCCGGCCGGCGCCCGCCTCTACGAGGTGACCAACACGCTCGTCTCCGACTGGACGGCGGCGGCCGAGCTCTACACGCGGCTCTTCGCGCTCGACCCGAGGCGCTTCTCGCCGATCACCAGCGAGCGGTTCGGGTACGCCGGCACGCTCACGCTCTTCGACCCGCCCGCGCGGCTCGACAGGATCGAGCTCTCGCAGGTCGTGAACCCGGCGGCGGCGATGGGGCGCTGGGCCGCCAAGCGCGGCGACTCGCTCTACATGTGCTACCTCGAGACCGACGACGTGCCGGGGATCGTCCGGCGCCTCCTCGCGCGCGGCGCCCGCTTCACGCCGCGCGGCGCGGATCCCGCGACCGAGCGCGATGGGCTCTGGATTCACCCCGCCGCGCTCCACGGGCTCCTCCTGGGCGTCTCGCGCACGACGCTCGCGTGGGAGTGGTCGGGACACCGGGAGCTCGTCGCCCCGGCCGGCTGATCAGGAGGGCCACCGATGGACGCGGTCAAGGACTCGAGCCGCGGGTGGCCCTCGGACGGGCCGCGGGGCGGGCTGGGCGGCGCTCCGAGACCCGTGGCTTCTGTGGGTTGACCCGGCGCCCGCTCTCCGGGGACTGCGCTCGCGGGTCACGGCCAGCGTGGTCGAGGAGGGCCCGCCCCGAGGCAACCCGCGGCCCTATCCGCCGCGGCAGGACCCGCGGCCGTGACACTCGCCGAGACAAGTTGGGACGGCACTAGAACGCCCGGTCGATCGCCCGAAGGTCCTCCGCCGTCAGGGTGAAGTCGAGGGCCGCGGCGTTCTCGCGCACGTGCTCGGGCCGGCTGGCCTTGGGAATCGTGAAGAGCGCCGCCCGGCGGGTGAGGAAGTTCAGCGCGACCTGCCGCGGCGTACGCCCGTGGCGTGGGGCGATCCCGGCGACGGCGTCGCGCATGAACCCGCCCCGCGCGAGCGGCGTGTAGCCGACCACCGCGATCCGCTCCCGCTCGCAGTGGGGCAGCACGTCGCGCTCGATCGCGCGGTCGCGCAGATGATAGAGGACCTGGTTGCACGCCAGGCGGTTGGCGCGGAGCGCCGCCTGAGCCTCCCGCATCTGCCCGGCGTCGAAGTTCGACACGCCGATGAACCGGGTGAGCCCGCGCCGGACGAGCTCCTCCATGGCGCGCATCGTCTCGGCGACCGGCTGGCGCTCGCTCCACCAGTGGAGCAGGTAGACGTCCACGAAGTCCACGCCGAGGCGCTTGACCGACTGCTCGCACGCCTTGAGCGTCCCGGCGTACGACGCGTTGGACGGGAGCACCTTGGTGACGAGGAAGAGCCGCGCGCGCGGGTACCCCCGGATGGCCTGCGCGACCACGCGCTCGGCGCCGCCCCCGCCGTACATCTCGGCGGTGTCGATGTGGGTCATCCCGAGCTCGAGGCCCAGGCGGAGCGCGGCGATCTCCGTCTTCTCTTCCCGGCGGCTCTCGCCCATGCGCCACGTCCCCTGACCGATCACCGGGACCTCCACGCCGGTCGAGCCGAACCGCCGCCTCAGCATCCCGCCGTCGCGAGGACATCGTCCACGCGCGCGGCGAAGCCGCCTGGCGCGTCGGGGACGAGGTGGTGGCAGGCCGCGGGCGGCGCGGCGAGCGGGTAGAGCAGGGGCGCCGCCGGCCGGCCGGCGGCGCCCCATTCGTGGAGCCTCAAGCGGAGTTGAGGGCGGGCGGCGTTACGACTGGAACCAGCGCGCCTTCGTCATCAGAACGCCCTGCGGCGTCCCCGGCGGGGGCGTCGCATTGAACAGCGTGTCGTAGCTCCAGTTCCGCACCGGCGGCGTGTAGTAGGTGCCGTTCCACGTCCCCGTCGCTTGCTGGCTGTGCCAGAGCGAGATGATCGAGCCCGAGTAGTTGAGGGTCTGGCCGCTCCAGTTCTCGAGGAACCGGATCACGTTCTCCAACTGCCCGTTGCCCTGGCCCGACACCGACTCCGCGTTCGGCCCCAGCGCGAGCGCCGCGTTCACCGTCGTCGTCGACGCGGGCCGGTTGCCCTGTGACTGGCTCCCCTTCGTGTCCGAGTTGTTCGGCGCCCAGTTGTTCGACAGCACGGTGACGGCGTCGCCCAGGATCGACGCCGATACCTTGTTCACCGTGTTGTAGTCGCCCAGCACGTACACCGGGTTCTCCGACACGATCGTCAGCCCCTGGCTCGGCAGCCGCGTGCCGTTCACCAGCCGTACCGCCGGGTTGGTCGAGGTGTCCGTCGCCGCGACGTACACGACGCCGTTGGCCGGGAACACGCCGTTGCTGCGCAGGATCCCGACGTCGAGCTGGGTGACGGTCATCGTCTTGTTCTCGCGC
>JBGPIS010000211.1:0-5066 GCA_041484965.1 Methylomirabilia bacterium | reverse complement strand
GCGAGAGCATCACGTCGCCGGTGCGGGCGCCGGCGAAGTGGGCGGGCCCGAGCGCGGCCACGTGGGCGTAGAGGGTATGCCGCAGCCGCTCCTGGACCCGGGCGGCCGTGTGATGCGCCACCATCGTGCGCGCGTAGTCGAGGGCGCTCCGTCCCGCGAGGGCGGCCGCCGTCAGCACGACGGCGGGGGCGAGCGCGGCCAGTGACTCGCCCGCCGGTCCCAGCGGTGCCAAAGGGCCGGCGCGAGCAGGACCATCAGCGCCGCGCCCAGCAGCATGAGCGCGACCGGCAAATCCACGAAGGCGACGAAGGCGAAGATGAGGAGCGGGGTGAGGGCGGCCACGAAGAGCTGGGGGAGATACTGGCCGAAGTAGACCTCGAGCTGCTGCACGCCTTCGACGAGCGAGAGCATCACGTCGCCGGTGCGGGCGCCGGCGAAGTGGGCGGGCCCGAGCGCGGCCACGTGGGCGTAGAGGGTCTGCCGCAGCCACTCCTGCACCCGTGCCGCCGTGCGATGCGCCATCATCGCGCGCGCGTAGTCGAGCGCGCTCCGCCCCGCGAGGACGGCCGCCGTGAGCGCGAGGGCGGGGGCCAGCGCGGCGAGCGGCTCGCCCGCCAGCACGCGGGCCAGGAGCCAGCCGAGGAGGGCGAGCCGCGCGATGCCGACGGCGGCGGCGGCGAGGCCCACGAGGACCGTCGCGGCGATGCGGCCCCGCACACCGGCGGTGAGCGCCCAGAGGCGTGGGTCGAGGTACATGCGCGAGTCAGTCCCGCAGCGCCTCGGGGTTCACGACGTTGATCGGCTTGCCGGCGGCAAAGGCGAGGATCTGGTCGAAGATCGTGCCGAACATGTGCTCGAGGCCGCCGCGCTCGACGTAGCCGAGATGCGGCACGCAGACCACGTTGTCCATCGCCAGCAGGGGATGCTTGGCGCCAAGGACCGGCTCTTCCTCGAAGACGTCGACCGCGGCCATGCCCGGCCGGCCCGCGCGCAGCGCCGCCTCGAGCGCCCCCGGCGCGATCAGCCCGGCGCGGCTCGTGTTGACGAGGAGTGCGGTCGGCTTCATCTGGGCGAGGTCGGCGGCCGTGACCATGCCGCGGGTCGCGTCGATCAGCCGTACGTGCAGCGAGAGTACGTCGGAATCGGCGAACAGCGCCTCCTTGCTCGTGGCGACGGCGTAGCCGTCCTCGCGCGCCTTCGCGTGCGAAGTCTCGCGTCCCCAGGCCAGCACGTTCATGCCGAACGCCTCGCCGTAGCCGGCCACGACGGCGCCGATCCGGCCGTAGCCGTAGATGCCGAGCGTTTTCCCGCGTAGGCCGGTCCCGACCGGGTACGCCTGCCACTTGCCCGCCTTGAGCGCGGCCATCTCCTGAGGAATGTGGCGAAGCGCGGCGATGATGAGCCCCCAGGTCAGCTCGGCGGTCGGGTAGGACGGCCGGCCGGGCGCCATGTAGGACGACACGATCACGCCGCGCCGCGTGCAGGCCTCGACGTCGACGTGGGGGTACACGCTCACCTGGCTGATGATCCGGAGCCGGTCGAGGCGCTCGATGAGCGGGGCGCGGATCGGCGTGCGCTCGCGGAGCAGCGTCAGCGCCTCGGTGTCCTTGAGCCGCGCGGCCAGCACGTCCACGTCCTTGGTGTGATCGTTCCAGATCCTGACGTTGTGGCCGGCGACCTTGCCGAAGCACGCCAGCGTCCGGATCGTGTCCTGGTAGTCGTCGAGAATCGTAATGTTCATTCAGGCCTCACTTGAGCCGTAGTCCTCTCAGCCCGTTTGTTTGTCACGGGCTCCCGTCTCGAAGAAGAAGTTGTCCAGAAGCGCATAGCATTGTTTTTTCATGAGTGAGGCGAGATCCCGAGCTTCCTTCTCGAGCTGTTCTTCATCGAGATCGAAGTTCTCGTGCGCCCATTCGCGATTGACCTCTGCGAGTCCCTGGACCATCCCCGGTGTGAACTCCAAGTGGAAGAGAAGACCGTATGCGTTCTTGTAGGCGAACGCCTGATTTCGGCACAATGGCGACGTCGCCAGGAGTGATGCGCCACTTGGTAGATCAAAAGCGTCACCATGCCATTCCAGGACACGCACATCTGAATCAAATCCTTTGAAGAGACGATTCGCCCTTCCTTCTGGAGTCAAATGCACGCTGTAGTAGCCGATTTCCTTCGCCGGCTTCGCGTCTTTTTCGTTCGGATAAACGCGCGCACCAAGCGCATGAGCGATGAGTTGGCTCCCAAGACAGATCCCCAGCATCGGGACAGTGCCGAGAGCCGCTTTGATAAGTGACATCTCATCATTCTTAGAAAAGAATTTCTCATACACCCCCATTGGACCACCCATGATGATGAGCGCCGAATACTCCGAGACGTCCGGTAAGACATAGGGCTCCCATAGCCGAACTACATCAAAGTCTATGTTGTGCTCCTGCATGTAGTCAGCAATATAGCCTTGGCGTTCGTATGGAACGTGCTGCAGCACGAGTACTTTTCTCATCCGAAGTAAGGTCCCCGACACCGACCGTCCAAACGACGACAAGTCCGGCGAGGATGGAGATCTTCGACCGGAGGCAACATTCGTCCAAGATTCTAACGCACCGCCGGGCGTATAGTACGGGCGCCTTGACCCAACCACCCGGTCCCCCGCGCTTCGTCACGCTGCCCGAGATCCGCCGCGCCGCCAAGCAGAGCGTTCCCCGTGAGGCGTGGAACTTCGGCGCCGGCGGCGCCGAGACGGAGACGACGCTCCGCCGCAACCGCCGTCACCTCGACCGCCTCGCGATCCAGCAGAACATTCTCGTGGACGTGCGCGAGATCGACCTCCGCACGAGCCTCCTCGGCGTGCCGCTCGCGTGGCCGGTGGCCGTCGCGCCCATGGGCGGCCTCGTCCTCTTCCACGCCGAGGGCGACGTGGAGATGGCGCGGGGCGCCGGGCGGGCCGACACGCTCCAGTGGCTCTCCGGCGCGACCGGTTGGCCGGTGGAGGACGTCGCCAAGGCCGGCACGGGACCGCAGATGTTCCAGCTCTACCATCACGGCGACCGCGGCTGGGTGAGCGAGCTGCTCGCGCGGGTGGAGGCCTCCGGCTACAAGGCGGTCGCCCTCACCGTGGACACCCAGCTCTACGGCCGCCGCGAGCGCGACATCCTGGCGCGCTGGAGCCCGCGCAAGGCGATGGAGATCGCGCCGAACCCGCGCGGGCCGAACCCCGAGTATCAGGCCCGGCTCACCTGGGCGGACGTCGAGTGGCTGATGAAGACGACGAAGCTCCCCGTGGGAATCAAGGGGATCATGACGGTGCGCGACGCGCGCCGCGCCGTGGAGGTGGGCGCGCGCCTGATCTGGGTCTCCAATCACGGCGGCCGCCAGCTCGACCACACGCAGTCCACCATCGAGGCGCTGCCGCCGATCGTGGACGCGGTCGCCGGACGCGCCGAGATCGTGGTGGACGGCGGCTTCTCGCGAGGGACCGACGTGGTGAAGGGGCTCGCGCGTGGCGCGAAGGTCGTGGCGGTAGGCCGGACGGCGCTGTGGGGCCTCGCCGCCGACGGCGCGGCCGGCGTCGCCCGCGTGTTCGAGATTCTGCGCGAGGAGGTGCGGACGGCGATGGGCCTCTGCGGCCGCACCAGGATCGCCGACCTCGCGCCCGAGCTGCTCGTCAGGGTCGATTGAGCGCCGCCGCCGCACCGAAGACGGGGTAGTCCGTCCGGTCGACGAGCGACTCGTCCCCCTCCGCCGGGAGCATCTCGGCGTAATTCTGCGCCGCGTCGATGTCCTTCTCCCACACCTCCCGCGGCAGCTCGTACAGCACCTCGATGCCGTGGCCGTCGGGATCGGAGACGTAGACGCTGTGGGTCATGCCGTGGTTGACGCGACGATGGAACGGCACGTCCTTGGCTCGGAGGAACTCGAGCTGCTTGAGCCACGACTCCCGGTCGGGCCAGGCGATCGCCACGTGGTTCAACCCGACGCGGCCCGGCATCAGGTCCCACGGCTCGGGATCCGCGGGGGCCGCGCCCTGGGGAATCTCGGCCAGCGCCACGTCGTGATGAGTCACGTCCCCATGCTGGTCGAGGCCGCTGTAGAAGCGCATCTTCGGGCGCGCCCGCCCGGGCGTCGGCTTGAGCCCGGCGACGCATCGAAAGCCCAGGATCTCGGTCCAGAACCGGTGCGAGACCTCGAGGTTCCGCACGTTGAGGACCACGTGGTTGACACCGCGCGGCGGTTGAGGAGTCGGCATGAAGTCCTCCTTTGAGATCGCTCCTGCGCCAGCCTCCGCACAGCCTAACACGAGGAGCTCGTCGCCCGGAGCAGCGCTAGGTTCTCGTCGACCGTGTCTTTGCCGGTGATGGCGCGGAGCACGACCTCGTCTACCACGCCGTGCCACGTGCCGAGCGCGGTCGCGATCGCGCCCGAGGTCTGCGCGGCGATCGCCGTTTCCACCGGCTTCACGCCCATCCGTTCGAAGTGGGCCGCGTACGCCGGGATCCGCGCGTAACGCTCCCCCTCCTCGGCCAGCTTGTCGCACGCCGCGGAGCCGAGGGCGACGCGGACATACGCGAAGAGCTTCGGCGGCTGCCGCCGCGCGGCCGCGGCGCCGGCGCGCACCCACTCGGCCGAGCGACGCGCGTGCTCGGGCGTCAGCCAGTTGAAGAGCACGCCATCGGCGATCTCTCCGGCCACGTGGCACATCTTGGGGCCGAGCGCCGCCACGATGAGGCGCGTCGAGAGCTCGGACCGCAGCGCGGCGATGCCCGCGCGCACACGCTTGAGCGAGTCCGGGTTCGGGCTGCCCACCCCGAGCAGGAGGCGGTCGAGGGGAAGCGCAGTGGCCCGAACGCCCTGGACGATGCTCTCCGGTCCACGCGTGTGGAGCGGGATCACCCCGACGCCGAGCTCGATGCGCCGCGTCTCCCTCGCCGCCTGCGCGAGCGCCGCCAGCCCGTCGGTCGCGCCGGGATGGTTCACCCAGAAGGAGCTGTAGCCGAGCCCTTCAGCCTCCCGCGCCGACGCGCGGATGATCTCGGGCGTGGTCCCGGCGAACAAGGCGAACCCGTGTCCCATCGCAG
>JBGPIS010000210.1:0-5066 GCA_041484965.1 Methylomirabilia bacterium | reverse complement strand
GTCGTGGACGCCGCCAAGGCCGGCGCGCACGTCGTGACGCTCCCGTTCGCCGTGCTCGAGCAGCTCATGAAGCACCCGCTGACGGACATCGGCCTCAAGAAGTTCCTCGACGATTGGGCCAAGCTCGGCGAGAAGATCTGACCCGGTAGCCCACGCTGAGCACCGTCGGCCGGAACGATCCGTGCCCCTGCGGGAGCGGGCTGAAGCACAAGAAGTGCTGCCTGGATCGGAGCGCTTTCGCGCCCAGCGCGTTCACGGCCGACGAGCGAGCGAGCGCGATGAGAAAGCTCTTCCGCTTCTCGACAAGCCCGGAGTTCGATGAGGAGCATCTCGTCGCCCAAGCCGTCTTCTGGGCCGACTGCCTCGACGGGATTCCCGACGACGCGGCTCAAGACGCGCTGGCCTCGAAGGAAAGCGAGGCGGCCTATCACGAGTGGTTCGCCTTCGACTTCGACCTCCAAAGCGGACGGACGCCGATCGACCTGTTTCTCGAGCGCGAGGGGCGTCGGCTTAGCGTGGGAGAGCGCGAGTATCTCGCGCGGATGCGCGGGTCGCACCTCCGGCTGTACGAGGTGGCTGAGGTGCGGCTCGACGAAGGGCTTGATCTCGTGGACGTCTGGACCGACGAACGCGTCAGCGTGTGCGAGCGGCGGGCCACGCGTCAGGCCGTCCAATGGGACCTGATCGCCGCGCGCGTCGTGCAGGGATCGGTGGGCGAGCCCGTGCTGGACGGCTTCATCTATCTCTACCCCGCCATGGCCAAGGAGGAGATCGTCCGGGATTTCCGCCGCGAGCATCGAGCGTTCCGTCGCAAGGTCCCTCAGGCGGATCTCCTGACGTTCTTCAAGCGCTGCGGGATGCTGTTTCACCACTTCTGGCTGGACCACGTGGCGCTCCGGCCCCCGCCGACGATAGTGACCGCCGAGGGCGAGGAGGTCGTGTTCGCCAAGGTGGTGTTCGACGTGCGCGACCGGCAGGCGCTCGAGACGGCGCTGACGAGCCATCCGGATCTCGGGCGTCAAATTGACGGCAGCTACGTGTGGCTCCAGGAGGGAAGCCAGCCCCGCCGCAGCCTCGGCACGCTCGCGCGGGCGGGCGACCGGCTCGTCTTCGAAACTACCTCCCGGCGCCGGGCCGAGCGGGGGCGCGCGATGGTCGAGGCTCTCGTCGGGGACGCCGTGAGGTTTCGGGCCACCCGGTACGAAGACATCGCCGAGGCGGTGAAGAAGGCGCCGCCCGCCTCCGAGGCGCGCAGCTCGCCGATCCCACCCGAGATCGAGGCGCGGATCGTCGCCGAGTTCTACGAGAAGCACTACCGGAAGTGGGTCGATCAGCCGATCCCGGCGCTCGGCAACCGCACACCCCGCCACGCAGCTCGCCTCAAGTCCATGCGCCCCAAGCTCGTCGCGCTCCTCAAGGGGATGGAGACCATGTCGGCGCGGAACCGACGCGAGGGACGCTTCGCCTACGACTTCGGCTGGATCTGGGCCGAGGTGGGATTGAAGCGGCCAGAATAGCCAGCCGGACGCGTCGGGCGATCTCACGCCAGGCCTATAGTTCTCCTGCCGTACAATGCCGAGCAGGCGCAGGCATGACGCCTGTCCCGCGGAGGGATACCTGGTGAAGAAAGGGCTCAAGCCGAAGAAGAAGCCGAGCAAGGGTCGAGTCGGCGAGCCCCCGCATCACGTCCATGCACTGTCTCCTGAGCGCGACCACCTCGAGATTCGCTTCCCACGCATCGAGGGCTATCTCCACAAGGTCAGCACCGATCTGCGCGTGGCGTGGGAGCGGGTGCCGGCGATGACGCTCGACCCGCTGGAGATCCCGGACGAGGTGAAGGTGAAAGGGCTCTCCACGGACCGCGGCGGGAGCCTCTCGCTGCTCGGGCCCGGCGCCGCCGACGATGTGACGCTGGAGGCGTGGCGGCAGGGGAAGCGGCTCCAGGAGCTGGAGTTCGAGCTGGCCCGGACGCTCACGAAGCGCGTCGGTGAGAACCCGTCGTGCCAGGTTCCGGCCAACGCGCTGTTCCCGAAGATACTCACGATCGTCCGCCGGTTCGTGTCGGAGAAGGTCCAGCCCATCGGGCGGAAGGACCGAAAGGACGTGTTCCTCGATCCGTACTTCACCTGGGCGATCGAGGCGCTCGCCGGCGCGATCGAGCCGGGCGATGCAGACAGCACGGAGCTGCCCCGCTATGAGACTCACCGCGGCGACGGCACCACGCGTGACATCGATTTCTGGACGTCGAAGCCGGTCAGGGAATGCGAGCGCTCGCACCTGAACTACGTCGTGGCCGACACCGAGAAATGGGAGCAGTCGGCCGCGTTCTATCTGGACACCGACGAGCACGTCATCGCGTTCGTGAAGAACTTCAACCTGGGGTTCGCGATCCCCTACGCGTTCAAGGGCGACACGCGCGAGTACTTGCCGGACTTCCTCGTCCGGGTCCGAAAGGACGGGCGTGAGGTCGGCACGCTGATCCTGGAGACGAAAGGCTACGACCCCGCGGGGTACGCCAAGATCGACGGCGCCCACCGCTGGGTCGCCGCCGTGAACGCCGACGGCTCGCATGGGCGCTGGGCGTATCGGATTGTTTACTCGCCAGGAATCGTGCCGGCCGCGCTGGAGTCCGCGGCGAGCGAGTTGGCGAATCCGCCGCGCGCAGACTGGCGGGCTGCGTTGCGTGATTTCGCCGGCCGGGTGCGCGAGGTCTACGGTGCGCGCCTGGCGCGTGTGATCCTCTACGGCTCACGCGCCCGCGGGGACGCCGAGAGGGACTCCGATGTGGACGTGCTGGTCGTGTTGGACCGGTACGAAGATTTCTGGACTGAGATGGACCGGATCGGCACGATTGCCGGTGAGATCCTGCTCGATCACGGCATCATTGTGAGTGCAATGCCCGCGAGCACCAAGGAGCTGGAGGAGTCGGAGAAGTCGATCTTTCGCAATGTCCGACGCGAAGGTGTGGGCATCCCGTGACGGAGGATCTCCAGGCTCTGATCGACAAGGGACGCCGAAGCTTGGCGGCGGCGCGGCGCGACTACGATGCCGGCGACTACGATCTGGCAGTGTCGAGAGGGTACTACGCAATGTTCCACCTGGCTGTGGCCGCTCTCAAGACCAAGGGAGGTGAGTATCGGCGACATGCCAGCGTCGTCGCCGCCTTCCGGGATCAGTTCGCCGCGGCGGGTGTGTTCGCTCCCGAGCTTCACGTGGCGTTCGGCCGGGCGTTCGGTGAGCGGACTATCAGCGATTACCGCTACGAGCAAAGAGTCACACAGGCGACCGCGCGCCAAGTTCTCGAGGACGCCTCGCGATTTGTGGAAGAGGTCGAAGCCTACCTCCACCGCAGCGCTGGTGCGTGAGAGTCAGAGCTTCGAGCGGACGTCGGAGGCGAAGCGCTCGTAGATCTCCGTCATGTCGGCGAGATCGCGGGCGCGCGACTCGAGGATGACGTGGCTCACGCCGAGCCCGGCGAGGGCCTTGATCTCGCCGACGAGGGCGCCGGCGTCCTGTTTCGCGGGGAGCCCGAGTCGCGCGCTGATCGTCAATGACTTCACGTCGCGCCCGGCCGTGCGGCACGCCGCCTCGAGGTCGCCGACGCCGGCCGTCATCTTCTCGGCGCTCGGGAACGCCGCGTGCCAGCCGTCGCCCAGCTCGGCGACGCGCCGGAGCGCGCGCGGCGTGTGGCCGCCGATCCAGATCGGCAGCGTGCCCTTCGCCGGCCGCGGCAGCGACGCGAACGGCGGGAAGCTCCAGAACTCGCCCCGGTGCTCGACCCGCTCGCCCGCCCAGCACGCCCGCATGACCCGGAGCGCCTCGTCGCTCCACGCGCCGCGCCGCGCGTAGGGCACGCCGAAGATCTCGATCTCCTCGCGCATCCAGCCGACGCCGGCGCCCACGATGACCCGGCCCGCCGCCAGGTGGTCGAGCGTCGCCAGCATCTTGGCGGCGAGGACCGGGTGGCGGTGCGGCAGCACCAGCACCGTCGTGCCGAGGCTGATCCGCTCGGTCGCGCCCGCGACGAGGGCGAGCGCCGTCAGCGGCTCGAGGAAGTTCGTGGCCGGCGACAGCGGGAAGGCGCCGGTCGCGCTGTACGGATAGCGCGGCGCGATCGAGTGGGGGATGACGACGTGGTCGCTCGCCCACAGGGAATCGTAGCCGAGCGCCTCCATCCGCCGCGCGAAGCCAAGGAGGGTGTGCCGCGTGGCGGCGGGACCGTAGACGGGGAGGTGGCAGCCGAATTCCATCAGCGGTCTCCGTAGAGGGTCCGGTCGTGGAGCTCGCCCGCGCGGATCAGCTGGGCGAGGCGCGAGCGCTGGATCTTGCCGCTCGAGGTCTTCGGGATCGCGCTCGCCCGCACCAGCAGCACGCGCGCTGGCCGGTGGCCGCACGCCTTGTGGACGCGGCTCACGATCTCGCGGACGAGCCCGTGGAACTCGTCGTGGGACGCGCTCTCGCTACGCACCTCGGCGACGACGTGCAGGCGCTGGGTGCCGGCCCGCTCGCTGTCGATGCCGACGGCGGCGGAGTAGCGCACGCCGGGCACGCCGTCCACGACCTCCTCGACGTCCGCCGGCAGGATGTTCTCGCCACCGATGACGATGATGTCCTTGAGCCGCCCGGTGACGTAGAGGAACCCGTCCGCGTCCACGAAGCCGAGGTCGCCCGTCCGGAGCCAGCCTCCCGGCATGAGCACCCTCGCGGTATCCTCGGGGTTGTTGTAGTAGCCCCGCATGACGCCGGGGCTCTTCACGCAGATCTCGCCCTCGGCGCCGGGCGGGAACGGCGTGGGGTCGTGCGCCTGGCCGTCGAGCGGCGCCAGGATCCTCACGGACACGCCCGGGCACGGCCGGCCCACCGAGAGGAAGCGCCCGCTCGCGTCGGTCCTGAGCGGCACGCCCCGCGGCCAGATCGCGACGGCCAGCGTGGCCTCGGCGAGGCCATAGCAGGGCCGGATGATCTCCTTGACGCCGAAGTGGCGCTCGAACGCCTCGATGGTCGAGACGCGCACGGGCTCGGCGCCGCAGAGCGCCGCCTTGAGGCTCATGAGGTCGAGCCCCGCG
>JBGPIS010000209.1:0-5091 GCA_041484965.1 Methylomirabilia bacterium | reverse complement strand
GGCAAGGCGGTCGTGGACGGCCGCCTGAGCCTGGGTGCGCTGGTCGCGTTCAACGGCTACCTCGCGTACCTCACGTGGCCGACCATCGCGCTCGGCTGGACCCTCTCGATCGTCCGCCGCGGCCTGACGTCGATGGCGCGCATACAGGAAATAATCGACGCCGCGCCGCTACCTCGCATTGTTGTAGCGGGGACGCCTGGGCCGGCTCCAGCCGAGGGTGGCCTGAGAGAGAAACGTGGTGGCGCCGTTGATCCAAGTCCGATCTCATCGAATTCGCCGGCCGCTCCAACAGCTCTCCGGTTTACGAAGCTCACGTTCGCGTATGAGGGCCGGGGGCCGGCGCTGTCCGACGTGAGCTTTGCGGTCGCGCCCGGCGAGACGGTCGCGGTCGTCGGCCCAACGGGGAGCGGCAAGTCCACGCTCGGCGTCCTGCTGGCGCGTCTCTGGGAGCCGCCGACCGGCACCATCTTCGTCGGCGAGCGGGACGTCACGCAGCTCCCGCTCGGTGAGCTTCGCCGGAGGCTCGGCTACCTGCCGCAGGAGGGCTTCCTCTTCTCGCGCGCGCTCCACGAGAACATCGCGCTCGGCCGGGAAGGCGTCGGTGCCGGGCGCGTGCGCGAGGCCGCCGTCGCCGCGGGCGTCGCGGAGGAGGTCGAGCGGTTTCCCGCGGGGTTCGACACCGTCGTGGGTGAGCGTGGGCTCACGCTCTCGGGCGGCCAGCGCCAGCGCGTGGCGCTCGCGCGGGCGCTCGCCGGCGAGCCGCCCATCCTCATCCTCGACGACGCGTTCGCCTCCGTGGATGCGGCGAAGGAAGAGGAAATCGTCGCCAAGCTGCGGCGGTTCCTCGCCGGGCGCACGGTCCTCGTCATGACCCATCGCCTGCGGGCCGCCCAGGCGGCCGACCGGATCGTGGTGCTCGACGCGGGGCGGGTGGTCGAGACGGGCCGGCACGACGAGCTTCTCAAGACCGGCGGGCTCTACGCTCGGCTCTGGCGGATCCAGCAGCTCGAGGAGGAGATCGCGCGTGCCTGAGGCGGGCCGCGACCAGGAGTTCGACGAGCGCCTCGGCCGCGCCTTCGACCGGCGGCTCGCCGGACGGCTCTGGCGCGCCGCGCGTCCGCACCACGCGCTGATCGCCGGCTCGGCGCTGCTCTTCCCGCTGACCTCGGCGGCGGAGCTGGTACAGCCCTATCTCCTCAAGATCGCGATCGACGAGCACATCCTGAAATCCGACTGGGTCGGCCTCACGTGGGTCGCCGGGCTCTACGTCGGCGTGCTCGCGATCCTCTACGCGCTCCGCTCGCTCGAGGCGTACCTCATGCACCTCACGGGCCAGCGGGTGATCCACGACCTCCGCGCGGCGATCTTCGACCACCTCCTGCACCTCGAGGCGGCATTCTTCGACCGGAACCCGGTGGGGCGACTGATGACTCGCGTCCTCAGCGACGTCGAGGCCGTGAGCGAGGCCTTCACGAGCGGCCTCTTCGCCGTCGCTGCCGACGTGATCACGCTCGCCGGCGTCGTCGCGATCATGCTCTGGATCGACTGGCACCTGGCGCTCGTGACGTTCTCCATCGTGCCGGTGCTCTTCGCGGCGGCCAGCTACTTCCGCATCCGCGCGCGGGATGCCTACCGGCGCGTGAGGCAGCGGCTGGCCCACCTGAACGGCGTGCTCCAGGAGTCGCTCCAGGGGATGACCGTCATCCAGCTCTTCGTCCGGGAGCGCTACGAGTACGAGGGCTTCCGGCGGGCCAGCGCCGCCTACCGGCGGGCGCTCTTCGGCTCCACGGTTTACGAGGCCTCGCTCTACGCCTCCGTCGAGGCCATCGGGTCGATCGCGCTGGCGCTGCTCGTCTGGTACGGCGGCGGCGAGATCGCCGCGGGCGCCTTGAGCTTCGGCGCGCTGGTCGCGCTCATCCAGTACACGCACCGGTTCTTTCTCCCCATCCGTGACCTCGGCGCGAAATACACGGTGATGCAGGCCGCGATGGCGTCTGCCGAGCGGATCTTCGGCCTCCTCGACCGCGCGCCGGCGATCGTCGCGCCCGTCGGCGCCCACGCGCGCGCCCCGCGGCCCCGCGCGTCCGCCGTCGAGTTCCAGAGCGTGTGGTTCGCCTACGAGGGCGAAGAGTGGGTGCTGCGCGACTGTTCGTTCCGCGTGGCGCCCGGGGAGCGCGTGGCGATCGTCGGCGCCACGGGCGAGGGGAAGACCACGTGCGCGCGGCTCCTGAATCGCTCGTACGACGTCGTCCGGGGCCGGGTGCTGGTGGACGGCGTGGACGTACGCGAGTGGGAGCTCCCGAGCCTCCGCCGCCACGTCGGGATCATCTACCAGGACACCGTCCTCTTCACCGGCACGATCGAGGACAACCTGCGCCTGGGCGCCGACGGCGCCGTCGGGCCGCCGGAGCTCGCGCGCGCCGTGGAGGCGGCAAAGGCGGCGGGCTTCATCGCGGGTCTCCCCCGCGGGCTCGGCGAGCGGCTCACCGAGCGTGGCGGCAACGTCTCGCACGGACAGCGCCAGCTGCTGGCCATCGCTCGGGCGCTCGTGTACAATCCGGCCGTCCTCGTGCTGGACGAAGCGACGTCGAGCGTCGATCCGGAATCCGAGGCGCTCATTCGGCAGGCGATGGCGGGACTCCTGATGGACCGGACCAGCATCACGATCGCCCACCGCCTCTCGACGGTGCAGAACGCCGACAGGATCCTCGTCCTTCACCACGGCAGGATTCACGAGGAAGGCGCACACGCCGACCTGGTGCGGCGTGGCGGACTCTACGCGCGGTTGTGGGAGCTCGGGGCCGGATCGCTGCCGGCCTAGCGTTTCGGCGCGCGGTCCACCGGCTCGTCCGGCGGATCCCGCGCGGGCGCGTGGCTACGTACGGTCAGCTCGCGGCGCTGCTCGGCCGGCCCCGCTCGGCCCGCGCCGTGGGCCGGGCGCTCACGAGGTGCCCCGCGGATTTGCCGTGGCACCGGGTGGTGAACGCCCAGGGCGGGATCAGCGCCCGCGCGCGGGTGAGCAGCATGCTGACGCAGCGGATCTTGCTGGAGCAGGAGGGCGTCGCGCTTCGCCGCGGCCGCGTCGTCCTGCGCGTCCACCAGTGGCAGCGGCGGGGCACGTTCCGGACGTGGGGAGGACTCGGCTGAAGCTCGCGTTCGCCCTGAATTATTCTGGCGCTCGGATGTCCCTCGACATGGAGACGGTCCTCGAGATCGAGCGCCTCGGCTACGACTCGGTGTGGTCCGCCGAGGCCTATGGCTCCGATGCCGTGGCGCCGGCCGCCTGGATCGCGGCGCGGACCACGCGCCTCCACGTCGGCACTGGGATCATGCAGATGGCAGGCCGGACGCCGGCCGCGACGGCGATGACGGCGATGACGCTCGACGCGCTCTCGGGCGGCCGGTTTCGCCTCGGGCTCGGCGTGTCGGGGCCGCAGGTGGTCGAGGGCTGGCACGGCCAGTCGTTCGGCAAGCCCCTGCAGCGCACCCGGGAATACGTCGAGATCGTGCGGGCGATCTTCAGGCGCGAGAAGCCCCTCGAGCATCACGGCGAGTACTACCAGATCCCGTACGCCGGGTCCGACGCGACCGGGCTCGGCAAACCGCTCAAGTCGATCCTCCACGGCCGGGCGGACATCCCGATCTATCTCGCCGCCGTCGGGCCGAAGAACGTCGCGCTCGCCGCCGAGCTCGCCGACGGCTGGATCCCGACGTTCTTCTCCGCGCGCCGCATGAAGATGTTCCGTGAGTGGCTCGACGAGGGGTTCCGACGGGGCGGGCGGCCGGGGGCAGGCTTCGACGTCATGCCGATGGTCGCCGTGGTCGTCGGCGACGACCTCGCGGCGTGCCGAGAGCCGGTGAAGGAAAAGCTCGCCCTCTACGTCGGCGGCATGGGCGCGCGCGGCCGGAACTTCTACAACGACATCGTGCGCCGGTACGGCTACGAGGCGGCCGCCAAGACCATCCAGGACCTCTACCTCGCGGGCCGGAAAGCCGAGGCCCAGGCCGCGGTCCCCGACGAGCTCGTGGACGAGGTGGCGCTCTGCGGGCCCGCGGCGCTGATCCGTGAGCGCCTGGTCGAGTGGAGGTCGTCCGGTGTCACGACCTTGATGGTCGCGGGCGACCGCCTGGCGGCCAGGACGATCGCTGAGCTTGTGCTTTAGCCGCAAGGCTTTGGGAGAGACACCATGAGACTCAACGGGAAGGTTGCTGTGATCACTGGGGCAGGTTCGGGGATCGGGGCCGCGTCGGCCCTGGCAATGGCCAGGGAGGGCGCGCGGGTCGTGGTCGCCGACATCAACGAGACGGCCGCGAAGGCCACGGTCGAGCAGATCGAGAAGGCCGGTGGTCAGGCGTTGGCGGTGCGCGCGGACGTGACGAAGGCCGCCGACAACCAGATGATCGTCGAGAAGGCGGTCACGACCTGGGGGACACTCGACATCTTTCTCGCCAACGCCGGTGTGCCCCAGTTCCCGGCGTCCATCGAGGCGCAGGACGAGACGGTCTTTGACAAGATCTTCGCCGTCAACGTCAAGGGCGTCTGGCTCGGGGCGAAGTACGCGCTCGGCGTCATGAAAAAGCAGAAGCGCGGCGTGTTCCTGGTTACCGCGTCGACCGCGGCGATCCGGCCCCGCTCGGGCGGGCAGACGTACGCGGCCTCGAAGGGCGCGGTCGTGACGCTCACGAAGGGTCTCGCACTCGAGTGCGCGCCGTACGGCGTGCGGGTCGTCGCCATCGCGCCCGTCGCGACAGAGACGCCCATGCTCGCGACCTTCATGGGCAAGAGGGAGGTCGACGCCGAGGGGATGGCCCGGTATATCGCGACCGTGCCGCTGGGTCGCCTCAACAAGCCCGAGGACCTGGCGCTCGCCGCCGTGTTCCTCGCCTCCGACGAGGCGGCCATGATCACGGGCGCCTGCCTCGAAGTCGACGGCGGCCGCTGCATCTAAGATGAGAGTCGTTCCGCTCGCCGCGGAGTCCCTGGGAGTCCGCTCGATGGCGACCTACGTCGAGGTCGGGCAGACGGGGATCCTCATCGACCCGGGCGCGACCCTCGCGCCCGCGCGCTTCAACCTGCCGCCCTCGGAGGAG
>JBGPIS010000208.1:0-5115 GCA_041484965.1 Methylomirabilia bacterium | reverse complement strand
CGTGAGCCATGGCATGGCGCTCGCCGTTCCCGGCTCGGGCGGCGGCGCGCGTCCGGAAACCGAGTACGGTCCCTATCTCATGCGCCTGCGCCGGCGCGTCCAGGAGTCGCTCCGCTACCCGCCCGCCGCGCGCCGGCGCGGTCTCGAGGGGATCGTCGCGCTCGAGATCGTCATCCGTCCCGACGGGACGCTCGGCGCCGTCACGGTCGCCGACTCGTCCGCTCACGTAGTGCTGGACGACGCCGCGCTCGAGGCCGTCAGGCGGCTCGCGCCCGAGCCCTTTCCGCGCGGAGTGGCCCCCCGCGTCCTGCGCGTCCGCCTCCCGGTGGTGTTCGCGCTCGAGTGACCGTATCCTCGACCCCATGGGCGAGGCTCCCCGGGACGACACGACGCCAACGGCGGTCGCGCAGGAGCTGGACGGGACCGTCACCCGGTACTTCGACCTCTCCGTCGAGGGCGACCAGGTCGAGCGGCTCCTCACCGAGGTCTTCGCCGCGCACTGGAGCGACATCACCGCGGGCCCGCTCATCGAGGGTGCCGTGTTCGAGATCCGGTTCACGGCGCCGCCCAAGGTGACGATGCTCGACGGCTACCTCACCGTGGACCAGGGCGACTGGCATTTCCACCTCTGCGTCAACAACCATGGAGGCACGCGGAGCCTCGAGCTCGCGCGCCTGCGCCGCGTCGCGCGCGCCGCCTTCTTCACGACCGAGGGCGGCTCCTGCGCGCCGACGACGTGGGGGCTCCGGCTCTGGAACGGGCGCGGCGAGCAGATGATCACGGTCCTCTTCCCGAGCCCCCACTTCGACGCGGAGTGGCAGCGCCTCGCCGAGCCCCGCTGGGAGAAGACCGGGCTCTGGCGCGAGCTCAGACGCCGCTACGCGGAGGCCGGGTAGATCGGCGCGCGGCGTCTGCGCGCGATCGTCCTCGTCGGGGGCCTGCTGGCGCTCGGCACGGCCGGCGCGGCACGCGGCGAGGACGAGATCGCTCCCGATCGTCCCGACGTCACGAACGGCACGAAGACCATTGCCCCGGGCGTGCTCCAGCTCGAAACCGGGCTGCAGTACGCGAAGACGCGCGTCGGGGGCGGCCAGAGCGAGCGCCGGCTCGGACTGCAGGCCGCGCTCCGCACGGGGCTGACGGACACCCTCGAGGCGCAGATCGCGGGCGAGCCGCTGGTCCGGCTCCGCGGCGAGGCCGGCGACACGGGCCCGGGCGATCTCGTCCTCGGGCTCAAGTATCGCTTCCTCGAGGCGCGTGACGGATCTCCGGCGCTCGGGCTTCAGCCGTCGGTCACGGTTCCGGTCGCCGGCGCGCCGATCGGCACCGGGCGGCCCGCCTTCACGCTGCTGGCGCTCGCGAGCTTCGACCTCCCCGCGGGCTTCGACCTGGACGTCAACACCGGCGTCGCCGCGCTCGGCCAGCGGAGGCCCGAGGGCTACCTCCTCCAGGCGCTCGCTTCCGCCTCGCTCACCCGCGAGCTCGTCACGCGGCTCTCGACGTTGGTGGAGCTGTTCTTCGCCTCCCGCGCCGATCGGGAGAGCCGCGCTGCCCTGGGCCTGACCGCCGGGATGCTCTACCTCGTCACGAGCGATCTCGCGCTGGACCTCGCGGTGGGAACCTCGCTCGCCGGCCCCGCGCCGGACTGGATGGTCACGGCGGGCCTGAGCGCGAGGTTCGGTCGGTGACCGGACGCGCCCCCTGTCTCATGGTCCAGGGGACCGCCTCGGGGGCCGGCAAGAGCGTCCTCACCGCGGCCCTCTGCCGGCTCTTCGCGCGGGCCGGGTACCGCGTCGCGCCCTTCAAGTCTCAGAACATGGCGCTCAACGCCTACGTCACGGCGGACGGCGGGGAGATCGGGCGGGCGCAGGCCGCTCAGGCTGAGGCAGCCGGGATCGACGCGACCGTGGACATGAACCCGATCCTCCTCAAGCCCGAGGCCGAGGATCGCTCGCAGGTGGTCGTGCGCGGCCGAGCGGTGGCGAGCGTTGACTGGCGCCAGTACGCGCTCATGCAGCCCCAGCTCCTCTCCGTGGTCGCCGAGAGCCTCGACCGCCTCCGCCGGTCCCACGACCTCGTCCTGATCGAGGGCGCGGGGAGCCCGGCGGAGATCAATCTCGCCGCGACCGAGATCGTCAACATGCGGATCGCGCGGCTTGCCGACGCGCGCGTGCTGCTCGTGGGCGACATCGACCGCGGCGGCGTCTTCGCCGCGTTCGTGGGGACGCTGGTACTGCTCGACCCGGCCGACCGCGCGCGCGTTGGGGGCCTCGTCGTGAACAAGTTCCGTGGCGACCCGGCGCTGCTCGCGTCCGGGCTCGACGAGATCGCCGCGCGGACGGGGGTCCCCGTGCTGGGCGTGGTGCCCTGGATCGCCGGGCCGCTGGCGCCCGCCGAGGACTCGCTCGATCTGGAGGCGCCGCCCGGGCCCGTCCTGGCGGGAGGCGAGACCACGGCGATCGAGATCGCCGTGGTCAAGCTCCCGCGGATCGCGAACTTCGACGACTTCGAGCCGCTCGCGGCCGAGCCCGGCGTGCGGGTCAGCTTCGTGACGACGGCCGACGCGCTGCGCTCGGCGGACCTCATCGTCCTGCCGGGGAGCAAGAGCACGGTCGCCGACCTCGCGTGGCTCAGGGCGACGCGGCTCGGCGAGGCGATCGCCGCCGCCGCGGCCGCGGGCCGGCCGGTCCTCGGCATTTGCGGAGGCTTCCAGATGCTCGGCCGGGCGGTGCACGATCCCGACGGCGTCGAGTCCTCGTCGCCGACGACGCCCGGCCTCGGCCTCCTTCCGGTGGAGACCGTCTTCGGGCGGGAGAAGATCACCGTGCGCGTCCGCGCGCGGGTCGCCGCGACGCCCGGCCCCTTCACCGCCGCTGCGGGGAGCGAGGTGACGGCGTACGAGATCCACGCGGGGCTCACGCGTCCCCTCGCCGATGCGCCCGGCCTCTTCGCGGTGCTCGAGCGCGCGGGCGAGCTGGCGGACGGCACCGACGGAGCGGCGAGCGCCTCCGGCGCGGTGGCGGGCACCTATTTCCACGGGCTCTTTGCGAACGACGCGCTTCGCCGGGCGTTTCTCAATCACCTCGCCGCGCTGACGGGGCACGCTCCCGATCCGCGCTGGGGCTCTCCCCGCGGCGACCGCTGGGCGCGTCTCGCGGCCGTCGTCGGCGCGGCGCTCGACCTGCCCGCCGTCGCGAAGCTCGCGGGACTCGCGTACCCGAGAGCCTGAGCCGATTCACTCCGTCGCCGTCCTGCTGCTGGCCGTCGCCCTCGATCTCGCGGTCGGCGATCCGCCGAACCGCGTCCATCCCGTCGCCTGGCTGGGCCGCGCGCTCTCCGCGGGCGAGCGTGCGCTGCGGCGGGGCGGGCCCCGCGCGCTCCTGCTCGGCGGCGCGCTGACCGTCATCGCCGTTGCCGCGCTCGCCGGGCTGGTCGGCGGAGCTCTCACCACGCTCGCGGGCCGGCTCGGTCACGGGGGGCTCGTCGTGGAGGCGCTTGCGCTCACGTGCCTCCTGTCGCTTCGGGGGCTCGCCGCCGCAGCCCGTCGCGTGGCCAAGGCGCTCGCTCGCGGCGATCTCTCGGGCGCGCGCGCCGCGGTCGGGCGCGACCTGGTCAGCCGGCCGACGGCCGCCCTCGACGCGGGCCAGGTCGCCTCCGCGACGATCGAGTCGGTCGCCGAGAACCTGACCGACGCGTTCCTGGCGCCCGTGTGCTTCTTCCTCGCCTTCGGGCTCGCCGGCGCCGCGGTCTATCGCGCGGTGAACACGGCCGACGCCATGTTCGGTTACCGCGAGGGGACGTTCGAGCACTTCGGCAAGGTCGCCGCGCGCCTCGACGATGTGCTGAACTGGATCCCGGCCCGGCTCGCCGGCTGGTCGCTCGTCGCTGGCGCCGCGCTCGCGGGGGAGAGCGCCGCGCGCGCGGCCTCGGTGATGCGCCGCGACCGCGCACGCACCGCGAGCCCGAACGCCGGGTGGACGATCGCGGCGATGGCGGGCGCGCTCGGCCTCACGCTCGAGAAGCCGGGCGGGTACCGCTTGGGCGACGGGCCGCTCCCGACGGTCGACGACATCCGGCGAGCCCTCCGCGTGTTCGGCGCCGGCGCTCTGCTGAGCGGTCTCGCCGCCATCGGATCGGCTCTTGTCGCGACAAGTATTTGCTCGATAACATGATAGCTTACATGCCCGAGCCTCAGATCCTGCAGTAACAGGGCGCATTCGGTGCCGAGTGGAAGCTCGCTCGAGCGCCATCGACCGGACGGCGACCGTGGCATTCCCCGTGATGGCGCGCCGCCCGGCGCGGCGGGGCTCGGCGCGTGCCCGCGCACTCGCGTCGCTGCGGATCGAGCTGCCGGCGTTCGGAGTCCACGTTTTCTTGGCGCTTTTTCTTCGGCCGCCGGTCAGAGCCCCGCGTATCATCAATCGTGATCGCCGCCGACGAGCGGCATTTTTTGGCCCCGCGTCTCAGGCGAAAACGATGTCGATCACCGACCGGCTGACCGAGGGAGTGCGGACGGCGCTCGCGAATGCGGGGCTGCCGGAGTCCCCCGCGTGCCTCTGGGACGTTCCGCGCCAGGCGGAACACGGCGACTACGCGACGAACGTCGCGATGACGCTGGCGCGCGCCGCCCGTCGGCCGCCGCGACAGATCGCCGAGCTGATCGTCGAGCACTTCCCATCGTTCCCCGAGGTCGAACGCCTCGACGTCGCCGGGCCGGGCTTCCTCAACGTGTTCCTCGCGCCCGTGTGGTGCGTCGGCGCGCTTGGGGAGATCCTCGCGGCCGGCGACGCGTACGGCCGCGGCGAGGACGCCCGCGGCCGCCGCGTCCGGCTCGAGTTCGTTTCGGCGAATCCGACGGGCCCGCTCGTCATCGTCAATGCGCGCGCGGCCGCCCTGGGCGACGCGCTCGCGCGGCTCCTGCGCGCCCAGGGCGCCCGGGTGACCACCGAGTACTACGTCAACGACGCGGGCAGCCAGTTCGAGGCCCTCGCGCGCTCCTTCGAGGCGCGCGTCGCCCAGGAATTCGGCGAGCCGGCGACGCTGCCGGAGAACGGCTACCCCGGCGAGTACCTCGTCGAGCTCGCGAAGGACTACCGCTACGAGGGCGGCTTGCCG
>JBGPIS010000207.1:0-5115 GCA_041484965.1 Methylomirabilia bacterium | reverse complement strand
TCGGCGATCAGGATGCGCGCAATCAAGCTGGCTAGACTGCGCTAACGCCCGGTTGACGCGTCATCCACACGTTTGCGCGCGAGATCGATAAGCATCCGAAGGGCTTGGTTGACGGAGTCCGAATCCCGAAAAACGGCTGCCACGTCCGATTCCAGCAAGATCACGTTTGTCCCTTGCCGATACCGTTCGTAGTACTTCCCGCGAACGCCGCCCCGAATATCGTATTCGTCCTGCATTTCGTCCTTTCCTGCTGGCTTACTGTCCTGACTCATATGTCCTCCGCTCCCGCGGCGTCGCTTGACGGGCGCCGATGATCCGAACGACGTCACCTTGGTCAGCGTGCCAAACGATCACCACGCGCTGCCGATCCGAGAGACCGGTGGTCAAAAACCGATCCTCTCCGATCGAATGAATCGGGTCGGATACGCTCGTGGCCAACGGATCCCCGAAGACCGAAGTGGCCTCCTCGAAGGACACACCGTGCCTCGCGAGGTTGGAAACCGCCTTCTCGAGATCCCACTCGAACTCCACATACCGAGCCTAGCATGGCCCTGATGGCAACCCGACCTGGGCCTCAGCGTGGAGGTGCGTACCGCCTTACGCACGCCGCACACGTTCCCTCATTTCGCGATCGGGAGGAAGCAGGTCACGCTGGTACCGCGCCCTTCGGTGGACTCCAGCTGGATCGCGCCCCGGTGCTCCTCGAGGATCCGGTGGCAGATCGCGAGGCCCAGACCGAGCCCCTTGTCCTTGGTCGTGAAGAACGGGTCGAAGATCTTCGCGCGCACGGCCGCCGGGATGCCGGCGCCCTCGTCGGCGACGATCGCCTCCACCATGTTTCGCTGGCCGGCGCCGAGGTCCACCTTGCCGAAGAGCGGGTTCAGGCTCACGCGCGTCGTGAGCGTCAGACGCCCGCCGTCCTTCATGGCGTCCAGCGCGTTGCGCACGAGGTTGTGGAAGACCTGGAGCAGCCGGTCCTCGTCGCCCGTGATGGGGGGAAGGCTCGGGTCGTAGCGCCGGACGAGCGTGACGTTGAGCTCGCGCGCCCCCTCCTCCGCGAGCAGCGCGACGCGCTCGAGGAGCTGGTGGAGGTTGAGCGGGACCAGGCGGAGCTGGACCGGGCGCGCCAGGTCGAGCAGCATCTCGATGCTCCGGTTCACCCGGTCCACCTCGGTCAGCAGCACGTCGGTGTACTCCCGGAGCCGCGGCTCGCCGCTGAGCTCGCGCGCCAGGAGCTGGACCGCGCCGCGGATCGCGCCGAGCGGGTTCCGGATCTCGTGGGCGAGCCCGACCGCCATGCGGCCGGCGGCGGCGAGCGTCTCGCCGCGCCGCACCTCGGCCTCGAGCTGGCGGATCCGCGAGAGGTCGCGCAGCACGGCGACGGCGGCCTCGACGCTTCTGTCGCGTCCGAAGAGCGGCGCCGTCACGATGGAAACCGGGACCGCCCGCCCGTCCGGCCGTTCCACCAGGGCCTCGGGCTCGGACCGGCTCTCGCCCGTCGCCAGCGTCTCGCCGAGGCGCCGCACGACCGACGCTTCGGCCGGGAACACCTCCTTCACGAGCCGCCCCTCGGCGCGGCGGGCCGAGCGCTCCGTCAACACCTCGGCGGCGGCGTTCCAGAAGACGATCCGGAGGCTCGTGTCCACCGCGATCACGGCGTCGGGGAGCCCCGCGAGGACGGCTTCGTAGTTCATGCGAGGGCCATATCGGGCTGCGCGTTGAGCGTCAGCCCCGCGCGCTCGCCGGCTCGGAGGCGGTCCGTCCCCGCGGCGGTGATCATCGCCGCGTTGTCGGTGCAGAGGTGGCGCGGCGGCACGTGGAGCGTGAGCCCGTGCCCGGCCGCCTCCGCCGCGAGCCCGGCGCGGAGCGGCCCGTTCGCCGCGACGCCGCCCGTGAGGACCAGGCGCTTCACGCCCAGGCGCAGCGCGGCCTTCACGGTCTTCCGCACGAGCATCTTCACGACGGCCGCCTGGAACGACGCCGCGATGTCGGCGACCTGGTCGGGCGCGAGCGGCGCGTGGCGCTTGACGTAGAGCGAGACCGACGTCTTGACGCCGCTGAAGGAGAAGTCGGGCGCGCCGTCGGTCATGTGCGCGAGCGGGAACGCGATCGCCTTGGGGTCGCCGGCCGCGGCCGTCCGCTCGATGACCGGCCCGCCGGGGAAGCCGAGCCCGAGGAGCTTCGCCACCTTGTCGAAGGCCTCGCCCGCGGCGTCGTCGCGCGTCTGGCCCACGAGCGCGTACTCGCGCGGCGCGCGCGTGTGGTAGAGCGCGGTGTGGCCGCCGGAGACGACCAGCGCGAGGAACGGGTGGACCGGCGGGTCGTCGGTGAGGAACGCGGCGTAGATGTGGCCCTCCAGGTGGTTCACGCCCACGAGCGGCAGCCGGTGGACGTAGGCGAGCGACTTCGCCACCGCGCAGCCGACGAGCAGGGAGCCGACCAGCCCCGGCCCCTGGGTCACGGCGATCCCGTCGAGGTCGCCGAGCTTCACCGCCGCGTCGGCGAGCGCCTTCTCGACGACCGGGACGATCATCTCGAGATGGCGGCGGGAGGCGAGCTCGGGGACGACGCCGCCGTACGGGGCATGGATCGCGTCCTGCGAGGCGACGACGCTCGACAGCACGCGCCGGCCGTCGGCGAGGACCGCCGCCGCGGTCTCGTCGCAGGAGCTCTCGATTCCGAGAACCAGCACCCGGAAGCGGGGAGCGCTACTGCGGCCGGGCTTGGATCTGCTGCCCCGGCCGCTGCTGCTCGATGATGCGCATCGTCTTGATCACGTCGACGGCCCGCTGGACCTGGACGTCCTTCTTGAGCTCCTCCAGCGGGTCGAGCGCGGCCTGGAGCCGGTCGCGCACCGCCGCCGCCGCCTGTTCCTTCGGTATCTCGACCACGATGTCCGGCGCGATGCCCTTGCCGTGGATCGAGCGGCCCTTCGGCGTGTAGTACTTCGCGGTCGTGAGCCGGAGCCCCGAGCCGTCGGAGAGCGGGATGATCGTCTGCACGGAGCCCTTGCCGAAGGTCTGCGTGCCCACGATGATCGCGCGCCCCCAATCCTGCAGCGCGCCCGCGACGATTTCCGAGGCCGACGCGCTGCCCTGGTTGACCAGGACGACCATCGGCAGGTTCGCGTAGGACTTCTTCGCGTGGGCGGAGAAGCGCATGTTCTGGTTGCGGACGCGCCCCTCGGTGTAGACGACGAGCTTGCCCTCGTCGATGAAGTCCTCGGTCACCTCGACGGCCGCCGTGAGGAGCCCGCCGGGGTTGTTGCGGAGATCGAAGACGAGCGCCTTCATGCCGTTCTTGGCGGCCTTGTCGAGCGCCGTGGAGATGTCGCCGGGCGACTGCTCCTGGAACTGCCGCAGCTTGATGTAGGCGATGCCGCCACCGAGGTCGTGCGCGCGGACCGACTGGATGCGGATCTGCTCGCGCTGCATGTCGAAGTCTTTCGGCTCGCTCCAGCCCTCGCGCGTGACGGTGATCGTGACCTTGGTGCCGGGCTTGCCGCGCATGCGCTTGACGGCGTCGGAGAGCTGCATGTCCTTGGTGGCGAGCCCGTCGATCTTGACGATGCGGTCGCCGGTCTGGAGCCCGGCGCGGTAGGCCGGCGTTGCCTCGATGGGGGAGACGACCGTGAGGACGTCGTCCTTCAGCGTGATCTCGATGCCGAGGCCTCCGAAGCTACCCGAGGTCTCGACCTGCATCTCGCGGTAGCTCTCGGGGTCGAGGAACGAGCTGTGCGGATCGAGCCCGCGCAGCGTGCCCTTGATGGCGCTGTAGATCAGGTCCTTGGGGGGAACCTCGTCCACGTACTGGTTCTGGACGATCGACAGCACCTCCGTGAACAGCCGGAGCTGCTCGTAGGTCGCGCCGCTGTCCGACCCCTTGCTCGCCACGGACCCGCCGAGCGACAGCGTCAACGCGACGAGCAGCGCGCCGATCACGAACGCCTTCTTCATGGAGTCCCCCTCATCCCGATCCCCGCGCTAGCCCGCTGGCGGAGCCATTCCGCCGGGTCTTGCGGCTTGCCCTGATAGCGTACCTCAAAGTATAGCCGAGGACCCGCGAGCGAGCCGGTGTCTCCCACCGTCCCGATCCGCTGGCCCGGCTTGACGTCCTCGCCCTCCTTCACCTCGATCTCGGCGACGTGGGCGTAGAGCGTGTAGTACTCGTTGCCGTGATCCAGGATGATCAGGTTGCCGTAGCCCTTGAACCACCCCGTGTAGATCACGTGCCCGGCGTAGACCGCGTCGATGTCCTTGCCCTCGGCCGCCTCGATGTCCACCCCATTCCGGAAAGTCCGCGTCCCGAACCTCGGGTGAACCTGGTTGCCGAACGCGGTCACGATGCGGCCCTCCGTGGGCCACGGCAGCCGCCCGCGGAGAGTCCCGAACCCGACTCCCGGTGGCTCGACGCCCCCCTTCGGCGGCGGCACCTTCGCGAGCTTCTTCTGCTTGGCCTGAAGCTCACGGATGAACGCTTCGAGGTGCCGCGAGGCCTCGGTGAGCTCGCCCACCATGCGCTCGTGATAAGCGCGCTCGTCGCGCACCTTCGTGAGCAGCGTGCGGCGCTTGGCGGCTTCGCGATCGACCTCGGCCTGCTCGCGCTGGGCGTCCTCGTGGAGGCCCGCCAGCTCCCGCTGGCGCGCCTCTTCGCGGCTCTTGCGATCGGCCAGCTTCTCCGACGTCCCACGATACTCCTGGATCAACCGGGCGTCCAGCGCGGCCAGGCTCGTGAGGTGGCGAACGGCCGTCGCGCGCGTCACCGGATCGTCGCCGCTCAGGATCACGGGCAGCGCGCCGCCCTGCGCGTGGACGCGGTACATGGCGCGGAGGCGCCGGGCGAGCGCCCCCTCCTGCCCCGAGCGCTGGGCCTCCAGGCGCCCGATGTCCACGCGCAGGACCGCGACGTCAGCCTGGGTCCGCTTGATCCGCTTGTCCAGGCGCGCGACCTCCGCCTGCTTCTCGGCGAGCCGCCGCTCGATCTGCTCGAGCTCGGCCAGCAGCGACGTCTCGCGCGCGCGGGCGGCGGCGGCCTTCTCGCGCTCCTCGGTCAGGCGCTTCTGCGTCTGCTGGAGCTTCTTCTGCTCGCTCTGCAGCGAATCCTCGCGCTTGGGCT
>JBGPIS010000206.1:0-5127 GCA_041484965.1 Methylomirabilia bacterium | reverse complement strand
GGCCGCTCATCAAGGCGAACAACCCGACCGAGGTGTGGCTGTATCCCCAGGGTTGGCGCCTCCACCTCAACGAGAGCCGCGTCGTCGACATCACGCAGTACCTCGAGAACCAGTACCTCGAGCGCTGACCGCGCCTGGGCCGCCACGGAGCCTCGTCGATGATGGAGTCGAAGCCGGTGGAGGCCAGGGCGAAGACGTACGCGGCAATCCGCGTCGCCCAGCCAGTCGGCATCAGCGTGGGACACTAATCGGACGAGGGGAGGACACCGATGGCCGTGCTCGAAGACAAAGTCATCGCAAGCTGGAAGTACAAGAAGGGCGCGCTCGATCCGAAGACCGCCTATCTCTGCTACCTCGCGGCGAACCTCGCCGTCGGCAACACGCACTGAGCGAAGCGCGACCTGGCAGGTGCCAGGGCCTCGGGGGCGAGTGAAGACGAGGTGCGCGAGGCGATCAGCTTCGCCATCCGCGCCAACGCGGCGAAGGCGCACGCGGACATCCTGAAGGTCTGGACTGATGGCGGAAGTTAACCTGACCGCCGCGTTCTCGACGGTCCCCGCGGCGGAGGCGGAGGAGATCAAGCGTCTGATCGTCGAGACGGTCGCGCAGATCGCGAAGGACGACGGCAGCTTCCAGCGGGCGAAGATCGTCTTCACCGAGTCCGACGAGCGATGCGGTCTCACGGCCGAGCTGGACGGCGTGAAGAAGGAAGGCGTGCCGCTCCAGCTCGACATCGAGCTGCTCGAGGACGCGAAGACGGCGGCCGGGGCGCGCGCCCAGCTCAAGGAAGCGCTCCGCCTCTACTTCCGGAAGGTCCTTGGCAAGTAGCGAGGAGGGCGTCCTCTTCTTCACGTTCCGGGGGTGCATGTTCCGCGTCTCGGACCGGGTCCAACCACCGAAGGCGGGGACGTTGTTCTTCTGCCACAACGTCGACGCGCGCCCGGGCGAGCGGGTGCTCGAGATCGGCAGCGGTCTCGGGCTCGCCGCCGTCGTCCTGGCGAAGGCCGGCGCCCACGTCGTGGCGACCGACGTCGTCCCCGAGGCGGTCGAGATGATCCGCACCAACGCCCTCCTCAACGGCGTCACCGTGGACGCGCGGCTCGGCGACTGCTATGCGCCCGTCGCGGGCGAGCGCTTCGGCCTGATCTGCACCAACCCGCCCCAGATGCCGACGCCGCCCGGGCGCGAGCGGAGCGACGCGGGCGCCGCCGCCGACAACGGCGGCCCGGACGGCTGGCAGATCCTCGACCGCGTGATCGCAGGCGCGCCGGCCCACCTCTCCCCGGGCGGGCGGCTCGTGTTCACGATCTTCGCGTTCCTCGGGCGGCAGCACGCGCTCGCGAAGCTCGAGGCCGCCGGGCTCCGGCCCTGCATCGTCGCGAGCGAGACCCAGCCGTTCCCGCGGCTCGGGTACGAGCGGCTCGAGCACATCCGCGCGGTCGACCCCGAAGCCACGGTGCCGGCAGAGCGGGTCCCGGAGACCGTCGAGCGTTTCGTGATCCAGGGCACGCTCGCGTCCTGACCCCGATGCCGCGATGGCTCATTGTCAACGCCGACGACTTCGGGCTCACGCGCGGCGTGAGCGCGGGGATCCTCGCGGCCCGGCGTCACGGCATCGTGACGAGCACGACCGTCCTCGCGACGGTCGACATCGATCGGGACCAACTCGCCGAGGCGCGCGACTCGGGGTTGGGTATCGGACTCCACGTGAACCTCACGCTCGGCCGCCCGCTCGCGGGCGGGCGCTCGCTGGTGGACGCGACGGGGCGGTTCATCCGCGACGCGCGGCGGGCGGCGGCGCGCGCGGACGTCAAGGACATCGAGCGCGAAGTCACGGCTCAGATCGAGAGATTCGGCTCGCTGCTCGGACGCGAGCCCACACACCTCGACACGCACCACCACGTCGGACTCCACGCTCCGGTCGCCGACGTCGTCCTCTCCGCCGCGCGCCGACTCGGCGTTCCCGTGCGGAGCCAGAACGCGGCCGCCCGCGCGCGCGCCCGGAGCGCCGGGCTCGGGACGCCCGACCACTTCTTCGGCGAGTCGGGGCCCGGCGCGTACTGGTCGCTCGCCACGACCCTCGCCGTCCTCCGGCGCTTGCCGCCCGGCGTGTCCGAGTTCATGACGCATCCCGGCTGGTACGACGACGGTCTCGCGTTCAGTCGCTACGGGCGGCAGCGCGAGACCGAGCTCGTGGGGCTCGGGACGCCGGCGGCGCGCGCGGCGGCCGCGGGCCTGGGCCTGACCCTCTGCCACTTCGGCGACCTCTAGCCCGCGTCCGATGAAACCCGGCGCGCTGCTGATCGGCGTGGATGTCGGCGGCACGACGATCGCCGCCGGCGCGGTCACCGCCGCGGGTGAGGTGATCCTGGAACAGCGGGTCCCCACCCGCGACGGCGGGGCGGGGCGGGCCGTCGAGACGATCGGCGCGCTGATCGACGCGCTCCGCAGGGAGACGGCGCGCCTCGGGCGCGCGATCGAGGGCATCGGCGTCGGCGTCCCGGGCCCCGTGGACACGGTGCACGGACGAGTCGGCGAGCCCGTCCCGCACGTGCCCGAGCTCGCGGGGCGCCCGCTCGCCGCTGAGCTGCGCGAGCGGTGCGGACTGCCGGTCTTCGTGGACAACGACGTCAACGCGCTTGCGCTCGCCGAGTGGATGTTCGGCAGCGGACGCGGCGCCCGGTCGCTCGTCGTGCTGGCGCCCGGGACGGGATTCGGCGCCGGCATCGTGCTCGACGGTCGGCTCGTGCGCGGCGTCGCAGGCTTCGGCGGCGAGCTCGGCCACACGCCCGTCAAGTTCGACGGGCCGCCGTGCTGGTGCGGCGGCCGCGGCTGCCTGGCCCTCTACGCAAGCGGCCGGGGGATCGCCGAGGCCGCCCGGGCCCTCGTCGCGCGCGACCCCGGCGCGGCGCTCCTCGAAGCCGCGGGCGGCGACCCGCGCGCGATCACAGCGCCGCTCGTCTTTCGCGCGGCGGTGGAGGGCGATCCCGTGGCATCCGCGGTCGTCGACGAAGCGTGCCGGGCGCTCGGCGCCATGATCGGCACGGTGGTCAACGGGCTCAATCCCGAGGTGGTGGTGATCACCGGCGGCGTGGCCGCGTCGCTGGTGCCGCTCGAGACGCGGATTCTCGAGCGGGCGGGCGAGTACGCGTTCGCCCGGGCGCTCGCGCTCACGCGCGTCGCGATCGTCCCGGGCGACAAGCGCGTCAGCATGCGCGGCGCCGCCGCGCTGGCGATCTACGAGATGGAGGGCATCCCCTAGCTCCTACTTCGCGCCCTTGCCGACGAGGCCGTCGAGGATCCGCGGCAGGCGCCTCACCGCCGACTCCCCGTGGATGCGCGTGACCATCTCGCCCCGCTTGTCGACGACGACGGTGTAGGGCGTGCCCCGGAAGCCGAAGCGGTTGCCGACCGACAGCTTCGGGTCGAGGGCCACCTGGTAGGCGACCTTCTGCTCGCGGACGAAGCGCTGGACGTCCACCTGCGTATCCTGGACGTGAATCGCGAGCACCTCGACGCCGCGCGCGCGGTAGCGCTCGGCGATTTGCGTGAGCGCGGGCGACTCCTTCACGCAGACCCTGCACCACGACGCCTGGAAGCGGAGCACCAGCACCTTCTTGCCGATGAGGTTGCGTGAGTCGAGCGAGGTCTTGCCGTCGAGGAGCCACACCTTGAACCCGGGCGCGGCGGGCGCCGCCGCCGCCTGAGCGCAGAGCAGCGCGAGCAGCACGCCGGGGAGCAGGGCGCGCGAGAACACGGGGGTTATAATAGCCCGCGTGGATGACCTCGAGCACGAACTTCGTCGGGTCATCGGCGGGGACGTTCGCTTCGACGCCGCCTCGCGCTTCCTCTATTCCACCGACGCCTCGATGTACCAGGTCGAGCCGATCGGCGTCGTGATCCCGCGGGACGCCGGCGACGTCCAGGCCGCGGTCGAGATCGCGCGGCGACGGCAGGTGGCGCTGCTGCCGCGCGGCGGCGGCACCTCGCTCACGGGCCAGACGACGAACCGGGCCCTCGTGCTCGACTTCTCCCGCCACATGGACCGCGTCCTGGAGGTGAACGCCGACGAGCTGTGGGCGCGCGTCGAGCCCGGCGTCGTCCAGGACAACCTGAACCACCACGTGCGACCCCTCGGGCTCCTCTTCGGCCCCGACACCTCCACTTCGAACCGCGCGACGCTCGGTGGGATGCTCGGCAACAACTCGGGCGGCTCGCACTCGATCGCGTACGGCCTCACCGTCGAGCACGTGCTCGAGCTGACGTGCCTGCTCCCTGACGGCACCCGCGTCGTCTTCGGGGAGGTGGCGCCGGCCGCGCTGGCCGCGAAGTGCCGGGCGCCCGGGCTCGAAGGCCAGATCTACCGCGAGGTCGCGCGCATCCGCGAGACGTACGCCGACGAGATCACGGCGCGCTATCCGGCGCACTGGCGGCGCGTCGCCGGCTACAACCTGAACGAGCTGACGGCCCCGAGGCCGCTCAACATGGCGCGGCTCATCGTGGGCTCCGAGGGCACGCTGGTCACGGTGCTCGAGGCGAAGGTGCGGCTCGTGCGGCGGCCGAAGAAGACGGCGCTCGACGTCATCCACTACCGCGACATCCAGGAGGCGCTCGAGTCCTCGCAGTCGATCCTCGAGACCGGGCCGTACGCCGTCGAGCTGACCGACAAGATGATCCTCGATCTCGCGCGGGGGAACATCGAGCAGTCCCAGCGCATGGGCTTCGTCCAGGGCGACCCCGCGGCGATCCTCATCGTGGAGTACGCGGGCGAGACCGACGCCGAGGTGAGGGGGAAGGTCGAGGCGCTCGAGGCGCGGCGGCAGCGCGAGCGCTTCGGCTACGCGGCGCATCTCGCGCACGACGCCACCGAGCAGCAGTCCATCTGGAAGCTCCGCAAGGCGGGGCTCGGCCTCCTGCTCGGCATGAAGGGCGACAAGAAGCCGATCGCCTTCGTCGAGGACACCGCGGTGGACCCGAAGCACCTGCCGAAGTTCGTGGCGCGATTCCGCGACATCCTGACGCGGCACGACGCCGTCGGCGCCTACTACGGCCACTGCTCGGTCGGGTGCCTGCACATCCGCCCGGTGATCGACCTCAAGACGCCGCGCGGCCTCGCGCAGGTGCGCG
>JBGPIS010000205.1:0-5147 GCA_041484965.1 Methylomirabilia bacterium | reverse complement strand
GCCGGCGGCGGGCGGGCTGCCGCTCTCGATCCAGCCGAACGCCGGCCTGCCGAGCCGGATCGGTGAGCGGCTCATCTACCTCTCGTCGCCCGCCTACATGGCCGAGTACGCGGGCCGGATGGTGGACGCGGGGGCGCGCCTCGTCGGCGGTTGCTGCGGCACGATGCCCCAGCACATCGCGGCGATGCGCCAGGTGCTCGACCGCAAGGGCGCGGTCCGCCGCGATGCGGCGCGGCCCGTCGTCAGCGTGAGCGTGCCGGCCGCCAGCGAGGCCGCGGGGCTCCACACCGTCCGCCCGCCGACGCTGCTCGAGCGCAGGCTCCGGGCACGCGAGTTCGCCGTGACGGTGGAGCTCGACCCGCCCCGGGGCCACACCGTCGAGAAGCTCGTCCAGGGCGCGAAGCTCCTGAAGGAGCGTGGCGTCGAGATCGTCGACATCAACGACGGCTCGCTCGGGCGCGTGCGGATGGCGGTGCTGCCGACCGCGCTGCTCGTGCGGGAGGCCACGGGGCTCGACGTGAACCTGCACTTCACGTGTCGCGATCGGAACCTGATGGGGATCCAGGCCGACCTCCTGGGCGCCCACGCCCTCGACGTGCGGAACATCCTGGCGATGACCGGCGACCCGCCGCGCGCCGGCGACTACGTGGACGCGACCGCGGTCTTCGACGTGGACGGCATCGGTCTCATCGAGATCATCCGCCGGATGAACGAGGGGCTCGACGCGACAGGCTCGTCGATCGGCGAGCCGACGTCGTTCTTCGTCGGCGCCGCGCTGAACCCGGCCGCCGAAGACGCCGAGCGCGAGATCGAGCGCTTCCACACGAAGGTGCGGGCGGGCGCCCGCTGGCTGCAGACCCAGCCGGTCTACGATCTCGAGGCGCTCGACCGCTTCTTCGAGCGCGCCGGAGGCTCGCCGGTCCCCGTGCTGGTCGGCATCCTGCCGCTCCACAGCTTCCGCCACGCCGAGTTTCTGCACAACGAGGTGCCGGGAATCAGCATCCCCGAGCCGGTCCGGCGCCGTCTCAAGGACGCGGGCGACGGCGCGCTCCGCGTCGGAATCGAGATGGCCCAGGGGCTCGTGCGCGCCGTGCGCGAGCGGTACGCGGGGGCCTACCTCATGCCCTCGTTCGGGCGCTTCGAAGTCGTCGCCGAGGTTCTCGATGCGATCAGATGAGTTGAGCGCGCTCGGCGCGGGCGAGGCGGCGGAGCGGATCAGGCGCGGCGCGCTCAGCCCCCTGGCGCTCGTGGAGGCGTGCCTCGAGCGGATCGGGAAGCTCGACGGCCGGCTGCAGGCGTGGGCATACCTGGACGAGGGGGGAGCGCGCGCGACGGCGCGCGAGCGCGAGCAAGAGGCAAAGAGCGGACGCGTGCGCGGCCCGCTCCACGGCGTCCCGATCGGGGCGAAGGACATCTTCCACGTGGCGGGGATGCCGACGGCCGCGGGCGCCAAGCCGTTCGCCCATCGCCGGCCGTCCGAGGACGCCGCGTCGGTCGCGCTGCTGCGCGCGGCGGGCGCGATCATCCTCGGCAAGACCCACACGACCCAGTTCGCTCACCGCGACCCGGCGCCGACGAAGAATCCCTGGAAGGAAGGCCACACGCCCGGGGGCTCCTCGGCAGGGTCGGCGGCGGCGGTCGCCGCGCGCATGATCCCACTGGCCCTCGGCTCGCAGACCGTCGGCTCGGTCCTGCGGCCGGCGGCGTACTGCGGCGTGGTCGGCGTCAAGCCCACCCACGGGCTCGTCCCGATCGCCGGCGTGATCCCGCTCGCCTGGTCGCTCGACCACGTCGGGGTCTTCGGGCGGTCCGTGGCTGACGTGGCGCTGGCGCTCTCCGTCCTGGCGAGCCGCAACCTCCCCGCGGAACCCGGGCGGCCGCCGCGCCTGGCGCTCGCCCCCGAGCTCATGCGGCGGGCGAACGCCGAGGTTGCCGGCCACGTCCAGGCGGCGGCGGACGCCTTCGCGCGCGCCGGCGCGACCGTCACCGAGGTCACGCTGCCGGCCTCGTTCGCCGAGCTCCACGCCGCGGGGCGCGTCGTGCTCGAGGCGGAGGCGGCGGCCTACCACGCGCGGGACTTCGCCGAGCACGCCGACGACTACGGGCCCGAGATCCGGCAGGCGATCGAGGCGGGCATGCGGCACGGGGCGACGGCCTACGTGAGCGCCAATCGGACGCGGCTCGCGTTCAGGGACGAGATCATGCCGCTGCTCGCCGCCCACGACGCGCTCCTGTCGCCGACCGCCCCCGGGCCCGCGCCCGATCTCTCGAGCACCGGCGACGCCTGGCACTGCGCGCCGTGGAGCTGCGCCGGCGTCCCCTCGATCTCCTTGCCGAGCGGGCTCACCCCGGCGGGGCTCCCGCTCGCGATCCAGCTCACTCAGGCCGCCGGCGCCTCGGCGCGCCTCCTGGCCGCCGCCTCCTGGTGCGAGGCGCGGCTCGCGTTCACCCGGGCGCCGATCCTCTAGCGTGCTCGACCTCAAGATCGAAGGGGCCCAGGTCATCGACGGCACGGGCGCCGCGGGCGGCCGCGCCGACGTCGGCCTCCGCGACGACACGATCGCCGCGGTCGGCGATCTCTCCCGCGAGCTCGCGGGCTCGACGCTGCGCGCCTCCGGGCGCGTGCTGGCGCCGGGCTTCATCGACATGCACTCGCATTCCGACTGGCGGCTCTGGGAGAACCGGCGCGCCGAGTCGAAGATCCGCCAGGGCGTCACGACCGAGGTCGTTGGCAACTGCGGCTTCTCGCCTGCGCCCGTCTCCGCGGAGTTCCTCGACGACCTCCGCGGCTTCGCGCTCTACCTGCCCAAGGGGATGGACTTCCGGTGGCGCTCGGTCGGCGACTACCTCCGGGCGTTCGACGCCGAGGGCACGGCGCTCAACGTCGTCCAGCTGGTCGGGCACGGGACGCTCCGCGTCGCGGCGATGGGCTTCGCCCGCCGCGCGCCCGATCAAACGGAGCTCGCGCGGATGCAGCGGCTCATGGCCGACGCGATGGCGGACGGCGCCTGGGGGCTCTCCACCGGGCTGATCTATGCGCCCGGCTCGTACGCGACCACCGGGGAGATCGTCGACATCGCGCGCGTCGCCGGCCGCCACCGCGGCTTCTACGCGAGCCACATCCGCGGCGAGGGCGCGACGCTGCTCGACGCCGTGGCGGAGGCCATCACGGTCGGCCGCGAGGGCGACCTGCCCGTGCAGGTGAGCCACATCAAGGCCGCCGGGCGGCCGAACTGGGGGAAGGTCGCCGACGCCCTCGCCCTCATCGACGCCGCGCGCGCCGAGGGGCTCGACGTGACGGCGGACGTCTACCCCTACACGGCCTCCAGCACGACGCTTCGCACGCTCCTGCCCGACTGGACCCTCGAGGGCGGCGTGGAGGCGATGATCGCGCGGCTCGGCGACCCGGCGGTGCGCGCGCGCATCCGCCGCGAGCTCGAGGCCCCCGTGACGGGCCAGAGCCTCCTCGACCGCGTCGGCTGGGAGAACGTCATGGTCGCGTCCTGCGCGCGGCGGACGGACGCGGAGGGCAAGCGCCTCTCGGAGCTGGGCGCCGCGCGTGGCATGGACCCGCTCGATGCCGCGCTCGAGCTGATCGTGGACGAGGCGGGCAAGGCCTACATGATCCTGTTCCAGCTCGACGAGCGGGATCTCCGCAGGGCGCTCGCGCACCCCCACGTGATGATCGGCTCCGACGGCTCGTCGCTCGCGCCTTACGGCGCCCTCGGTGCCGGCAAGCCGCACCCGCGGAGCTACGGCACGTTCCCGCGCGTGCTGGGCGAGTACGCGCGCGAGCAGCGCGTCCTCGGGCTGCCCGAGGCCGTCCACAAGATGACGGGGCTTCCCGCGCGCCGGCTCGGGCTCGCCGACCGCGGCGTCATCCGGGTCGGCGCCAAGGCCGACCTCGTCGTGTTCGACCCCAAGCGCGTCGCCGACCAGGCGACGTACGAAGAGCCCCACCGCTACCCCACCGGCGTCGAGCACGTCCTCGTGAACGGTCGGCTCGTGATCAAGGACGGCGAACACACCGGAAGCCTCCCGGGCAGGCTGCTGACACCGCCGTGAGCCCGCGGCTCGCTTGCGCGTGCCGACCGGCCGTGTACACTATGCAGGGTCTGCCGGATCGGCCGGCCTTCGCCTCCGACGCAACGTCTCTTCCGGTTCGGGGGGCGTGAGAGAGATGCGGAAGACACTCCCAGGGGGGTCATATGGCGTCCAAACTGTATATCGGCGGTCTCGCCTACTCCACGACGAGCGACGGGCTTCGCGAGTTCTTCTCCCAGTCCGGTAACGTTCTCTCCGCGACCGTGATCACCGATCGGTTCTCGGGACAGTCGCGGGGATTCGGATTCGTCGAAATGGCCACGGCCGAGGAGGCGCAGAACGCGATCTCGCAGCTCAACGGCCGCGAGCTCGACGGCCGCCGGATCTCGGTCGAGATCTCGAGCCCGCAGACGTCCCGCGGCAGCGGGCCGCGGCCGGGCGGCGGCGGGCGGCCGGGCGGCGGCGGGCGGCCAGGCGGCGGCGGGCGCGGCCCGGGCGGCGGTGGGGGTCGCGACAGCGGCTACGCCCACCGTCCGTCAAAGCCGGTGAAGTGGTAGTGCGAGCCGCAGGCCGTCGCGGGGCTGGGGCCCCGCCGGGCGAGGCGAGCGAGTGAAGTGGTAGTACGCGGTGAGCCGCGTCGAGCGGCGAGCCGAGTCTATGAACTGGTAGTACGCGGTGAGCCGCGTCGAGCGGCGAGCCGAGTCTGTGAAGTCGTAGCGGTCGCGAGCCTCGCGGCGTAACGAACGACGGGCCAGGCGTCGGCGACGTCTGGCCCGTCGTTTTTCTGTGCCCGCCCGTCGGGCGGCGGCTCAGGCCCCCTCCGAGGGGAAAATGCGCTCGTAGCGCCCGTAGTCCCGGGCCGCGTCCATGAACCACTTCACGGCCTCGGGGTCCGAGCGCGGCGGGATCTCGCACGACGTGGAGAGGATGAACCCGGAGTGCTTCGCCGCGGTGTCCACGCAGCGCTTCACGTCGGCGTACATCGCCTCCTTCGTGGTCTTCTCGAACTTCGTCGCGTCCACGTTGCCGATCGCCACGGCCCGGCCCCGGGAGACCTCCACGAACCGCTGGAGCTGGTCCACGTGGAGCTTCGGGTCCGCCTG
>JBGPIS010000204.1:0-5184 GCA_041484965.1 Methylomirabilia bacterium | reverse complement strand
TGGTGGACCGTCCGGAGACGACGAAGGAGAAGTCCGAGAAGGGGAAGAAGGCCACCGAGCCCAAGGGCAAGGAGGCCCGGAGGGCCCGGAAGCAGGCAGCCGCCTCCGGTGGCGCCGCCACCTAGCCGACGCCACTCTCCCGATCATCTCGGGCCGCGAGGGCCTCTCCGGCCCGAGGCGGTCTGGGCCCGCCTAGCGAAGGGGGGCTACCGAAGGTGCTGGCGGAAAAAGGCAAGGGTGCGCCGCCAGGCGTCGGCGGCGGCGGCCTTGTTGTAGACGTCAGCGCGCTCGTCGTTGAAGAACGCGTGGTCCACGCCGGGATAGATGTTGATCTCCGACTGCTTGCCCGCCTTCTTGATCGCCGCGTCCGTGTCCTTCGCGACCTGCGGCGTCACGAAACCGTCCTTCTCGCCGAAGAGGCCGAGGACCGGGCCCGACAGCTTCGAGTAGTCCGGCTTCACGTTCGGGTGGATGCCGTAGAAATTGACGCAGGCGCCGACCGACGGGTTCAGGGTCGCGGCGAAGAGCGCCAGCTGGCCGCCCATGCAGAAGCCGACCGCGCCGAGCTTCTTCGTCGACGAGTGGCCCGCGAGGTACGCCGCGGCGCCGCGCAGGTCCTTCTCGGCCTGGGCGATGTTGAGCGCCATGAACAGCTTGCCGGCCCCGTCGGGCTCGCTCGCGGTCTGGCCGTGGTACATGTCGGGCGCGAGCGCCGTGAAGCCCTCGGCCGCGAACCGGTCGCACACTTTCTTGATGTGGCCGACGAGCCCCCACCACTCCTGGATCACGATGATGCCGGGGCCCTTCCCGGACGCGGGGGTCGCCAGATACCCGGACGTCTTGGTGCCGTTCGTCAGGAACTCCACTATCTTGCCAGCCATGCTCAGGAGTCTCCTTTTGCCGCGGGGGTTGGGACGATCTTCACGGCCGTGACGTGCCGCGCATCCGCCTCCAGGACCGTGATCGTGTAGCCCGGGATCTGGAACTCCTCGCCCTGGCGCGGGATCCGGTGGAGCGTCGCCAGAACGAGCCCCGCGACGGTCTCGTAGTCCTGCTTGGGCAGGGTCCAGTCGAAGGTCTCATTCAGCTCGTCGATGTTCGTGCGCGCGATCACGCGATAGCTGCCGTCGGGCAGCCGCTCCACCGTCGCGGGCGCCCGGTCGCGCTCGTCCTGGATCTCACCGACGATCTGTTCGAGGATGTCCTCGAGGGTGACCACCCCGGTGGAACCACCGTACTCGTCCACGACCACCGCCATGTGGCTCCGGGCGCGCTGCATCTCGCGCAGCAGGTCGTCGATCCTCGTGGTTTCCGGGACATAGTACGGCGGGCGCTTCAGCTCGTCCAGCGTCGCGACCTGGGCGCCGCGGCTCAGCAGATCCATGGCCGCAATGACGCCGACCACGTTCGTTTCCCGCCGCCGGTAGACCGGGATCCGCGAGAACCCGCGCTCGCGGATGAGCGCGATGGCCTCCCGGGGCGAGGCCGTCTCGGGGAGCATGGCGACCTCGACGAGCGGCACCATGACCTCGCGCACCGTCGTGTCGCCGAGGTCGAAGATGTTGTCGATCAGCTCCGCCTCTTGCGTCGTGACGTCCGCCTCGCCGGGCTGCATCTGGAGCAGCGCCTTCAGCTCCTCGCGCGAGACAAAGGCGCGCATGTCCGGCTCGCCCCCTCCGAAGACGCGGAGCACGGATCGGACGACGAGGTTCGAGACGGCGACGAAGGGGAGCAGCGCGGCGGCCGTCCACGTGAGCGGTCGGTAGAGCCTCAGGATGAGGCTCGTCGCCCACTCGCGCGCGACCGCCTTCGGGATGATCTCGCCGAAGAGGAGCATCACCGGCGTGAGCAGCACTGTCACGACCACGGGTGCCCACCCGCCCAGCCAGGGCAGCAGGCTCCACGTGGCGGCGGACGCGGCCACGATGTGGGCGACCGTCACGCCCATCATCGCGGTCGAGAGCACGCGCTCGGGCTGGCGGAACGCCTCGAGGTACAACGCCGCCGTCCGGCTGCCCTCCTCGGCCAGGTGGCGCAGGCGGGGCCGGTTCGCCGCGATGAACGCCATCTCGGCGGCGGAAAAGAACATCATTGCCAGGAGGCACAGCCCGCCGAGCCAGAACATGAGCGTCACGCCACCGCCTCACGCGAGGCCGGCTTCTGAAGGGCGACGAGCACCTCGAGGATGCGCGTGCGCTCGACCTTCTCGACCGTCACCGTGAGCTCGGGCGTCTGGGCGCGCTCCGCCTTGCGCGGCACGCGGCCGAAGAGGTCGAGCACCCAGCCGCCGACGGTGTCGTACGACTCGCTCGAGATGTGGAGCCCGGTGGCGGCGTTCAGTTCGTCGATCGGGAGCTTGCCGGCGACGCGGAAGGTGGTGGCGTCGACCCGCTGGATCAGCCGCTCCGGCTCGTCGAACTCGTCGGTGATCTCGCCCACGAGCTCCTCCAGGAGATCCTCGAGCGAGACCAGACCGGCGGTCCCGCCGTACTCGTCCACGACGATGGCGAGGTGGAGTTTCTTCGCCTGGAATTCCTGCAGCAGCGCGTCGGCGCGCTTCGACTCCGGCACGAAGTACGGCGGGTGAAGATGGACGCGGAGATCGAAGTTGGCCGGGAGGCCGCCCACGTGCGGCAGGAGGTCCTTGGTGTAGAGGACGCCGACGATGACGTCGATCGAGCCCTCGAAGACCGGGACGCGGGAGTGCAGGTGCTCGCGTAGCGCCGGCAGGATCTCGCGGGCCGGCGTCTCGATGTCGAGGCAGAACATGTCGGGCCGCGGCACCATCACCGATCGCACGAGCGTGTCCTCGAGCTCGAAGACCTTGTGGATCATCTCGCGTTCTTCCCGCTCGACGACGCCCTCGCTCGCGCCGACGTCCACGAGGGTGCGGAGCTCCTCCTCCGAGAGCTCCGGCTGGCCCTCCCGCTCGCTGCCGATGAGCCGCACGGTGAGCTCGGTCAGCGCGCCGAGGAGGGCGCGCACGGGCGTCAGCAGCCTCCCGAGCCAGCCGACGGGGCGGTGGACGAGGGCCAGGAAGCGCTCGGGATACTTGACCGCGAGCGTCATCGGCAGGACCTCGCCGAAGGTCGTCAGGACGAAGATCGTGGTGAGGATCTGGATCGGGAGCGCCCACCGGTGGCCGAAGAGCGCGTCGGCGGTGAGCGCCGCGATCGCCGCGGCCGCGATGTTGATGACGGTGATCCCGACGAGCAGCGTCACGAGCAGCTCGTGCGGGTGCTCGATCAGGCGCCCTGGGATCCGGGTCTCGCCCTCGGCCGCGACGCGCTTGAGGCGCGCGCGCCCGAGTGAGAAGTATGCCGCCTCCGCGCCCGTGAACAGCGCGGAGCAGACGACGAGCGCCCCGAGGCCGAGCAGCCCCAGGAGGACGCCGTCAGGCACCGGCGTGCCCCGTGACGAAGTGCTCGAACCCCGGGCCGACCGCGACCTCGCGGCCGGCCGCGTCCGCGTAGCGGACGCCCGCGGCGGCCGGCGTGATCTCGCCGATCGCGGCGAGGCGCGTTCCGGTGACGGCCGCGAGCCCGTCGGCGAGTCGGCCGAAGGCGCCCGGCTCGCAGGTGAGGAGCAACTCGTAGTCCTCGCCGCCGCTCGTTGCCCACGCGCGGGCGTCATGTCCGAGCGCGGCGGCGACCGCGCGCGCGCTTGCGTCCACCGGCACCCGGTCGAGGCGGACGCGGGCGCCGACGCCGCTCTCCTCGGCGATGTGGCCGAGGTCCGTGGCGAGGCCGTCGGAGAGGTCGATCATCGCGGTGACGCCGCCCGCCGCCGCGAGCCACTGGCCCTCGCTCACCCGCGGCTGTGGACGCAGGTGGGCGGCCGTCACGCCGGCGCGGGCGTCGGCGGACAGGCCGGCGGGCGTCGCCGGCTGCTCGAGCAGTGCAAGGCCGGCCGCCGCACGGCCGAGGGAGCCCGTGACCGCGATCACGTCGCCGGCACGCGCGGTGGACCGGAGGACGGGCGGCGCCGTTGCCTCGCCGAGGAGCGTGACGTTCACGATCCAGCCCCCGGGCGACGCTCCCGTGTCGCCGCCGACTACGGCGACGTCGTGCTCGGCCGCGAGGGCACCCAGGCCCGCGTAGAACTCCTCGGCGTCCTCGACGCTCGTCGCCTCGGGGCAGGCGAGCGCGATCAGTGCCCAGCGCGGGCGCCCGCCCATCGCCGCGATGTCCGAGAGGTTGACGGCGAGCGACTTCCAGCCGATGTCGGCCGGCGCGGCGTACCGGCGGCGGAAGTGGACGTCCTCCATCAGGAGATCGGTCGTCGCGAGCAGGAGCCGTCCCGAGCCCACCTCGAGCACGGCGCAGTCGTCGCCGATGCCGACCCGGACGCCGGCGCCGCGCGGCGCGGCGCGGCGGATGATCTCGATGAGCCGACGCTCGGTGGCCCGCGAAGTCATGACGGCCGGATGGTCAGGAAATTCTTGAGGAGCTGCTTGCCTTCGACCGTCAGGATCGACTCGGGGTGGAACTGCACCCCCTCCACGGGATGGCGGCGGTGGCGGAGGCCCATGATCTCCCCGTTCTCGGACGTCGCCGTGACTTCGAGATTCTCGGGCACGGTGTCGCGCCGGACCGCGAGCGAATGGTAGCGCGTGGCGACGAACGGGTTCGAGAGGCCCGCGAAGACGCCGCGCCCGTCGTGGCGGATCATCGACGTCTTGCCGTGCATCTGGGTCATCGCGCGCGCCACCGTGGCGCCGAACGCCTGGCCGATCGCCTGATGGCCGAGGCACACGCCGAGGATCGGGATGGACGGCGCGAGCCGCCGGATGACCGCGAGCGAGACGCCCGCCTGGTCGGGGTTGCCGGGGCCCGGCGAGATGACGATGCGCTCGGGTGCCATGGCGACGATGCGGTCCACGCCGACCGCGTCGTTGCGCAGGACCTCGAGCTCGGCGCCAAGCTCGCCCAGGTACTGGACGAGGTTGTAGGTGAACGAGTCGTAGTTGTCGATGACGAGGATCATCGCCGCGAGGTCCCGGACGCGATCCGGAGCGCCAGGAGCATGCCCTGGGCCTTGGATCGGGTCTCGAGCCACTCGGTCTTCGGGTCCGAGTCGGCGACGATGCCGGCGCCGACCTGCACCGAGGCGCGCCGGCCGTGGCAGACGACCGTGCGGATCGTGATGCACGAGTCGAGGTTGCCGGAGTAGGAGACGTAGCCG
>JBGPIS010000203.1:0-5185 GCA_041484965.1 Methylomirabilia bacterium | reverse complement strand
GCGCTCCACAAGCTCGCGGGGCGCCGGCGCCTGTTCCCCGACACGTGGGAGGCGCGGGCGACGGAAGCGATGCCGAAGAAGAAGGGCCGCCGCGAGTTCAAGCGCGGCGTGCTGCAGTTCAAGGACGGCGGCTGGCAGGTGCGGACGACCGGTCCGCAGGGCTCCGGCATCCTCTCGTCGATGGCCGCCGGCAACTGCCTGATCGTCCTCGAGGAGCCGCGCGGCGACGTGGCACCCGGCGAGCTGGTGCTCGTCGAGCCCTTCTGAGAGTGCCTGTGCCCCCGCGGATCAGCGTCGACCTGATCGACACGGTCAAGCCCGCCGCCGAGGCGCGCCTGCGCGACGCGGCGCGCCGCTTCCCACACCTGCGCTACGCCGATCTCCGCCTCGAGGCCGTCGAGGCCAAATGGGCGGCGGCGGAGAACGGGACACCCAAGGGGTCGGGCGACGACGAGAGCCTCGCCCTCGGCGTGCGGGTCCTCGCCGGCGACAGGATGATCGCGCCCGGCTACGTCGGCGTGGCGCTCGGCGCCGCCGACCTCCCTGAGCTCGAGCGCATCCTCGCCGACGCGCTCGCGCGCGCGTACCGGCGCGCGACGGCGAACGCCGAGATGAAGGCGAACGCGCGGGAGAAGTTCGGCGGCCTCGGCGAGGCGCTCGCCGACACGCGCCTCTGTCCGGTCGGGGTTCGCCGCGACAGCGTCGCCGCCGTGTATCGCGTGGATCCGCGCACGCTGCGGCTCGATGAGCTGGTCAGCTACACGACCGGCGTCTCGCGCGAGGTCGCCGCGGTCGCCCCCGCGCTCAGGTACAACCACGTCACGACGCTCACGCAGCTCTCCCGCGAGCTCTTCGCGTCCACGGAGGGCACGCTCATCGACCAGGCCTTCGCCCTCACCCAGGGCTCCTGCTCCGTGGTCGCCGTCTCGGGCGAGACGAGCCAGGACCTCTACGACGTCCTCGGCCACCAGCGCGGCTGGGAGATCCTGCTCGAGGGCGTGGACGAGCCGCCGATCCGCTTCCCGACGTTCCTCGAGTTCGCCCGAGGGCTGGCGGGCGACGCCGTGGCGCTCGCCGCCGCCCCGCCCCTGCCCTCGTCGGACCGCGAGGTCGTCGTCGTGACCGACCCCCACTACAACACGCTCGTCTCCCACGAGATCGTCGGTCATCCGGTCGAGCTCGACCGCGCGCTCAAGATGGAGACCGCGTACGCGGGGCGCTCGTGGCTCCTCGCCGGCCTCGGCGACCACCAGGTGGGCAAGCGCGTGGCCTCGCCGCTCGTGACCGCGTACTCGGACCCCGCACTCCCCGGCTACGGCCACTACGCATACGACCACGAGGGCACGCCCGCTCGGCGCGTCGTCCACATCGACGCGGGCGTCTTCCGCGGCTTCATGAACAGCCGGCAGACGGCGGCGATCTTTGGCGGCGAGCCCAACGGCCACTGGAAGGCGACCGACGCGTCGCTCGTGCCGCTCGTCCGCATGTCGAACACCGTGTTCGCCGCCGGCACGCGCCCGGCCGCGGACATCATCAAGGAAGTCGACCGGGGCTGGTACCTCGCGGGCCACCGCACGCCGTCCATCGCCGAGAGCCGCGAGAACTTCCGGATCTCCGCGCGCCGCGTCTACGAGATCAGGAACGGCGAGCTCGGCCGGCTCTATCGCGACGGCGGGATCGCCGCGGACAGCCGCGACTATCTGGTGAACGTCGACGCCGTGGGCGCGGACTTCCGCCTCTACCCGATCCCGAACTGCGGCAAGGGCCAGCCGATGCAGACGAAGAAGCTCGGCAACGGCGGGCCGACAATGCGGAGCCGCGCGAAGCTCGCGGGAGGCTAGCCGATGCGAAGCGCGCTGAGCGTTCTGGGCGCCGCCGCCATCCTGCTCCTGGGCGCGGCGCCCGCGGCGCCGCCGGAGTCCCCGGTCAGCTTCATCAAGGTGGACGAGCTGAAGCTTCGGCTCGACCGCGGCGCGAAGGCCGACATCATCGACGTCCGCCACTGGGACCCGTACGTCGAGATGCACATCAAGGGCGCGCGCTCGATGCCGCTCCGCGCGGTGCCCGATCGCGCGAAGGAGCTCTCCCGGACCGGCCTCGTCGTCTTCTACTGAACGTGCCCGCACGCGCTGTCCCGGGGGGCCAGCGATATCCTCTACCGCATGGGCTGGCGCAACCACCGCGTGCTCGACGAGGGGCTCCCCGGCTGGCACGCCAAGGGCTATCCCGTGGCCGGCACGAACGTGACGGCGGCGCCGAAGCACTGATGGCTCGATGAGGAGCGCGGAGGAGCTGGCGGCGGCGGCCGTGCGCGCGCTCGAGTTCGTCCGGAGCCAGCCCGGCGTCGTCGAGGCCGAGGTCTTCGCCGCCGCGAACGGCGCGCTCCTCACACGGCTCAACTACACCTCGCACATCCCGTGCAACGGCGTGGAGGAGCCCAAGTCCACCGAGTCGTACGGGATCGGCATCCAGGCCGTGCTCGACTCGCCCGGCGGCCGGCTCATCGGCTTCGGCAGCGAGCCGAGCGACCTCACCCCGGCAGGCGCCGCGCGGGCGTTCGAGCGCGCGCGCAAGGCCGCGGTCGCCGATCCCGAGTTCGTCTCGCTGCCGCGGCCCTCGCGCGAGGCGCGCGCGCTCGCCGCGTATCACGACCCGCGGCTCATGGAGGTGGACGACGCGGCGCTGGTCGAGGCCGGCTGGCAGATCGTCACCGGCGGGCTCCGGACGTTCCTGGCCTCGGGCCGGCTCGCGGCGCTCGCGGACGACGACGCGGCGCTGCGCCGGCTCGGCCTGATCCTCGGCGGTGACGTCACGATCCTCCAGGAGCGGATCGCCATCGCCTCGACGTCCATGCCGCGGGTCCAGACGGACGAGTCCACACTGATGACGGCCTTCGTGACATCCATGGTCGAGGCCCGCGGCGCCAAGGGCTCCGGCGCGTCCACGGGCACGCGGCTCGACCACTTCACCGACGAGGCGGGGGTCGAGGCCGCCCAGAACGCGATCAACGCGATCGACGGCGAGCGCGTGCCGTCGGGCGAGTACACGGTGGTCTTCGGCCGCCAGCCCGTCGCCGATCTCCTGAACAACATCGTGGTGCCGGCGTGCACGGCGAGCGCGTTCTACGCGTCGCGCACGCCGTTCCTCGGCAAGCTCGGCCGCTCCGTCGCCTCGCCGCAGCTCACGATCTACGACCACGGAGCGATGCCCGGGCTCATGGGCTCCAAGGGAATCACCTGCGAGGGGCTTCCGACGGGCCGGACCCCGCTTCTCAGGAACGGCGTCCTCGTCGGCTGTCTCTCGAGCTGGTACGAGACCCAGCGGCTCCTGCGCGACCCGGCGCTCGCCGCCAAGCTCGGCGCCGCCGGGCCCGTGGCCGAGACGGCGCTCGTGCCGCGCAACGGGTTCCGCTTCGGCGCGGGCGGCGGCCGCCAGTTCGACGCTCAGCCCGACCCCGCCGCCTCCAACGTCGTGGTCGAGGGCGCCGACCCGGTCGCGCTCGACGAGCTGTTCCGGCGGGTGAAAGACGGTCTCTACGTCGGCCGCATCTGGTACACGTACCCGATCAACGGGCTGCGCGCGGGCGATTTCACCTGTACGGTCGTCGCGGATTCCTATATCATTCGCGACGGGCGGATCACGGCGCCGCTCCGTGCCAACGCGATCCGCATCAACGACAACATCTCGACGATTCTCAACAACGTCATCGGCATCACCAAGGACGTGAAGGGCACGATCGTGTGGGCCGCGGACGAGGTCGTGTACGCGCCCGAGATCGCCGTCCGCGGCGTCCGTGTCGACGCGATCGCGGGGTTCATGTCGGGGGAGACCGAGGGGGGAGTATCCCCCCTCGCGCAAAGGAGTCTCGACTGATGGGAGACGCTCGGCTCGAGGCGATCGCCCGCGAGTGCCGCGTCCAGATCATCCGCATGCTCACCCACGCGGGCTCCGGGCATCCGGGCGGCTCGCTCTCGGTGATCGACCTTCTGACGGCGCTCTACTTCGGGCGCCTGCGCCACGACCCGAAGCGCCCGGACTGGCCCGAGCGCGACCGCGTCGTCCTCTCGAAGGGCCACTGCGTCCCGGCCCTCTACACCGTGATGGCCAAGAGCGGCTACTTTCCCGAGTCCCAGCTCATCACGCTCAGGAAGCTCGGCTCGCCGCTCCAGGGCCACCCGGATCGTACCGCGCTCCCCGGCATCGAGGCCGCCACGGGCTCGCTCGGCCAGGGCCTCTCGATCTCGTTGGGCCTGGCGCTCGGGCTCAGGCTGCGCGGATCGGCCGCGCGCGTCTACTGCATCCTCGGCGACGGCGAGACCCAGGAGGGCCAGGTGTGGGAGGCGGCCATGGCGGCGCCGAAGCTCGGCCGGCCCGCCCACGGGCTCGACAACCTCACCGTCATCCTCGACTACAACCGGATCCAGCTCGACAACTTCGTGGCGAAGATCCTCGACATCGAGCCCGTGATGGCGAAATGGCAGTCCTTCGGCTGGTCGGTGGTCGAGATCGACGGCCACGACTTCGACCAGATCAAGAAAGCCCTCGACCAGGCCGAGGCCACGCCGGGACCCGTCATCATCGTGGCGCATACCGTCAAGGGCAAAGGCGTGTCGTTCATGGAGAACGACCCCGAGTGGCACGGCAAGGCGCCGAAGCCCGCCGAGGCGATCACCGCGATCCGCGAGATCCTCGGCGTCCCCGAGCCCGGATGGAGCGACTACCTGGCGAAGAACCCGGCGACGCGCGCCATCGTGGACGAGCTCGCCGCACTGGAGAAGAAGTGATGCCGGCCAAGGCCAGCCGCGCCGCGTTCGGCGAGGCGCTCATCGAGCTCGGAGCCCGGGACGACCGGATCGTCACCGTGGACGCCGATCTCTCCAAGTCCACGATGACCGCCAAGTTCGCCAAGACCTATCCCGAGCGCGCCTTCAACCTCGGCATCGCCGAGTCGAACATGGTCGGCATCGGCGCGGGCCTGGCGCTCACGGGTAAGGTCCCGTTCGTCTGCTCCTTCGCCTGCTTCGTCGTCGGCCGCTTCGAGACGATCCGGATCTCCGTCGCCTACACGAACGCGAACGTGAAGATCGTCGGCACCCACTCGGGCATCGCCATCGGCGAGGACGGCTACAGCCAGATGGGGCTCGAGGACATCGCCTGCATCCGGGCGCTCCCGAACATCCCCGTG
>JBGPIS010000202.1:0-5215 GCA_041484965.1 Methylomirabilia bacterium | reverse complement strand
GGAGCGGGATCATGTTCATTGCCGCGAACGGCGACGTGACGCCCTCCGGGTTCCTGCCCGTGGCGGGCGGCAACGTCCGGTCGGCCGACGCCGTCCAGATCTATCGCGACGCGACGATCTTCCGCGCGCTCCGGGAGCCCGAGCGCTTCCACGGCCGGTGCGGCGTCTGCGACTTCCGCGCGGTGTGCGGCGGGTCCCGCGCGCGCGCCTACGCGGCGACCGGCGATTTCATGGGCGAGGACCCGCTCTGCGCGTACGAGCCCGCAGGCCCGGGAGGGGGGTGAACGATGAAGACCTGGCATGCCGCGTTCGCGCCCACGAGGTCGTCTAGGAGCCATGAAGCTCGAGATGCCCAAGCCGCTGATGGCGGAGCAGCGGAGCTGATCGGCGCGTAGCGTGTCGCGACTCGAGGCTCCGCTCTCCTGGGGGCAGGGACCCCCGGCGCCCGAGGTCCGGCGCTTCCTCCAGGGCCCGCAGCCGCGGGGCTTCGAGCTCGCCCGGGCGATCCGCATCTTCGTCGAGGTGCTGCGGGGCTTCCGGGCGCTCCACTTCGCCGGCCCTTGCGTGACCGTCTTTGGCTCGGCCCGGTTCGCCGCCGACCACCCCTACTGCGGCATGGCCCGAGAGGTGGGCGCGGGGCTCGCGCGCGCCGGCTTCACGGTGATGACGGGCGGGGGTCCCGGGATCATGGAGGCCGCCAACCGCGGGGCGAAGGACGCGGGCGGCCGGTCCATCGGCTGCAACATCGAGCTGCCGCAGGAGCAGAAGCCCAACCCGTACCTGGACCGCTGGATCACGTTCCACCACTTCTTCGTCCGCAAGGTGATGCTCGTGAAGTACTCCTACGCGTTCGTCGCCCTGCCGGGCGGCTTCGGCACGCTCGACGAAATCTTCGAGACCGCGACGCTGATCCAGACAGGCAAGATCCAGGAATTTCCGCTGGTCCTCGTGGGGACGCAGTTCTGGGGCTCGTTGATGGACTTCCTGCGCGCGCGACTCGTCGCCGCCCGGACGATCGACCCGGGCGACGTCGCTCGCATCGTCCTCACGGATTCTCCGGACGAGGCGGTCCGCTCGGTGACCGAGGTGGCGATGCGCCGGTTCGGCCTGACCTACGGGCCCCGCGCCCGGCCGCGCTGGTACCTCGGCGAGCGAGCGTGACCTGTTCCGCGAGTCCGGTGTGGCGCACAAGGGGAAAGAGTGGGACAGGGACGCCCCAGGCCTGTGAGACGGAGGGCGCCCCCGCTAGTACAACTGACTGAAAGAATGAGTCTTATGATCTGGCACGCTCCTAGCACTTCCGATGACAGCCGAGGAGGCGTCAGGGTATGGACCAGGCGCTGGAAGTGCACCCCGAGGAGTGCCCGTTCCTGAGACCCGTGGGCTACGACGGCCACGCCGGGCCGGCCGTCGCCATCTACTGCGCGCTACCCGGACGGCGCGTCCGGGTCCCTGCCCGTGACGAGCGCAGGATGTACTGCGACCCGGGGCGCTTCGTCGCATGCCCGGCGTACCATCGCCATGTCACCGCTCGGTGACGCGGGGCTCGAGCAGGCGCTCGCCCGCGCGGGCGACGGCGCCTTCGTGATCGGGCCCGACGGGCGGATCATCCTCTGGAACCGCCCGGCGGAGAAAATCCTCGGCTACACCGCGCACGAGGCGATCGGCCGGCCGTGCTGCGACGTGTTCGTCGGGCGTGACGACAACGACAACCGCCTCTGCTACCAGGGCTGCCACGTGATGACCCTCGTAAAGATGGGCGACGCGATCCAGAGCTTCGACATGCGCACCCAGACGAAGGCGGGGAAGCCGGTCTGGCTCAACATCAGCATCCTCACCATGGGGGGCAACGGCAAGAATGGCGGCCCGCTCACGGTCCACCTCTTCCGCGACGTGACCGCGACCAAGGAGCTCCTGACGCTGGTCCACGAGCGGCTCGCGCCGCCCGCCGCGCCCGGCGACCGGCCGGAGGCCGCGAGCGCGCTCACGCGCCGCGAGCTCGAGATGCTGCGCCTCATGGGGCAGGGGATCAACACGGCGGGCGCGGCCGAGCGGCTCCACGTGAGCCCGGCGACGATCCGGAATCACGTGCAGAACATCTTCGGCAAGCTGGGCGTGCACAGCCGCCTCGAGGCGGTGGCGTACGCGAGCCGACACCGGCTGCTCTAACGCGCGGCGCGGAGGAAGCGCCAGAGCTCCTCGATCCGCTCCACCGGCACGCCCTGGCTGAGCGCGAGCCAGCGGAAGTCGAGGTACCGGTCGGCGTCGGCGAGGTCATCGTAGAGATCAGCGACCTCCGACTCGCCGAGCAGGGCGGCGACACTCCGGCGGCCGGAGACGCTGAAGCGACAGCTCATGGCGCGGATATCATAACGCTCGGGGTGGCCGTGGCACAATGTCGCGAGGCCCGCCATCCATGATGCGCCGTTCGCTTCCGACATCGCGCCTGCCCGAGGCGTGGCTCTCGAGCGCGGGGCTGACCTCCGCCCAGGCCGACGAGCGCCGGCGCCGCTTCGGCGCCAACGAGATCGTCGAGGCGCCGGCCCACGCGTGGTGGGATCTCGCGCGCGACACGGCAAAGGACCCGATGATCTGGTTCCTCGCCGGGACGAGCGCCGTCTACGCGCTGGTCGGCCAGGCGCTCGAGGCGCTCACGCTCCTCGCCGCGATCGTGCCCCTCGTCGGCATGGATCTCTTCCTCCACCGCCGCACCCAGGCCTCGACGGAAGGGCTGCAGAGCAGGCTCGCTACGACCGCGCGCGTGGTGAGGGACGGCGCGCCGCGGGAGGTCCCGGCCCGCGACCTCGTGCCCGGCGACCTCGTGCTCGTCGGGCCGGGCGAGTCGTTCCCCGCCGACGGGATCGTCCTTGAGGGCGCCCTACTCCAGGCCGACGAGTCGGCGCTGACAGGCGAGGCGTATCCGGTCGTGAAACGACCGCCGGCGGCCGCTCCCCGCGACGGCGGCGAGCCCTTCGTGGACCACGAGCACTGGGGCTTCGCCGGGACGCGACTCCTCACCGGCAGCGCCGCGCTCCGCGTCGCGTTCACGGGGGGCGAGACGGTGTACGGCGAGATCGTGCGCTCGGCTGTGAGCGGCACGCATGCGCTCACGCCGCTCCAGGGCGCGATCCGCAACCTCGTTAACGTCCTGATCGTCGTGGCGTCGGTGATCTGCCTGATCGTGGCGGTGGCGCGCTGGCGCCAGGGGTACGGCTGGGTGGACGCGCTCGTGAGCGCCGTGACGCTCGCGACGGCGGCGCTGCCCGAGGAGTTCCCCGTCGTCTTCACCTTCTTCCTCGGCGTCGGCGTCTACCGGCTCGCGCGGCGGCAGGCGCTGGTCCGCCGCGCGGTCTCGGTCGAGAACATCGGGCGCGTCTCGGTCATCTGCTCGGACAAGACCGGCACGATCACCGAGGGACGCCTGCGGCTCACCCACCTCGTGCCGGCACCGGGCGTGAGCGAGCCGCGACTCCTCCATTACGCCGCGATCGCCTCGCGCGACTCGAGTGGGGATCCTTTGGACGCTGCGATTCTTGCCGCCGCCGACGGTGACGGCGTCCGCGGGATGCCCGCGGAGCCGCTCGCGACGTTTCCGTTCACCGAGGGACGGAAGCGCGAGAGCGCGATCGTGCGCGAGCGCGACGGTGCCCTGATCGCGGCCGCGAAGGGCGCAACCGAGACCATCCTGACGATGTGCGCTCTCGCCCCGGATGAGGCCGATACGTGGACGCGACGGATGGCCGACCTCGCCGCGGACGGCCACAAGGTCGTCGCCTGCGCCTGGCGGCCGCTCGCCGCCGGCGCGTGGACGGGCGCCGGAGACGACGAGCTCGCGCACGGTTACCGGCTCGCCGGGCTCCTCGCGTTCGAGGACCCGGTGAGGGAGGGGGTCGCCCACGCGCTGAGCCTCTGCGCCGCGGCAGAGATCCACACGATCATGGTGACCGGTGACCACCCGCTGACCGCGCGCGCCGTCGCGCGCGAGATCGGCCTCGGCGGGGCCGAGCCGGTCGTCGTCGCCGCGGACGAGATCGAGGCGCGCGTGGCGCGCGGCGAGGGCGCCTCGCTCCGAGGAGTGGACGTGATCGCGCGCGCGGCGCCGGCGCAGAAGCTGGCGCTCGTGCGGGCGCTCCAGCAGGCGGGCGAGATCGTCGCCGTTACCGGCGACGGCGTCAACGATGTCCCCGCGCTCCAGGCGGCGGACGTCGGGATCGCCATGGGCGAGCGGGGGACGCGCAGCGCGCGCGAAGTGGCGTCGATCGTCCTTCTGGATGACAACTTCCGCACGATCGTGCGCGCGATCGGCGAGGGACGGCAGCTCTTCCGGAACCTCCAGTTGAGCTTCTTTTATCTCCTCGCGATTCACATCCCGCTGGTCGTCACCGCGGCGTTCATCCCGCTCGCCGGCTTCCCGCTCCTCTACCTGCCCGTCCACATCGTGTGGCTCGAGATGATCATCCATCCGACGGCGCTGCTGGTCTTTCAGGATCTCGCGGCGAGCGAGCGCCTCGCGAAGCTGAACCTCAGCGGGCCGGCGCGCTTCTTCACGCGGCGCGACTGGCTCGTGATCGCGGCGGTCGGCGCGCTGGTGACCGCGTTCGTCGTGGCGGGCTATCTCTCGGGCCTCGCCGAGGGCGGGCAGGTGGAGCACGGCCGCGCGATGGCCCTCGCGGTCCTCACGACGGCGAGCGCCACGCTGACGGCGGTCCTCAGCCGGCTCCGCACCTGGACCTCGCGCGCCGTCGCGGGCGGCACCCTGGCGCTCTCGGCCGTCCTCATCCAGACCCCGATGCTCACGCGGGTCCTCCACCTGGCGCCGCTCCACTGGGACGACTGGGCGCTGGCGCTCCTGGCCGGCGCCCTCGCGTGCTCGCCGGCGCTCTTCACTGCTCGTGAGCGCGGCGGCGGCCCGGCGTGAATCGCGCGCGACCCCCGGGACTAGGCCATATGCCTCAGAAAAATGAGGCGTCCGCCGGATTCCAAACAGCCGACCGAACGGCCTACTGTACGCCTGGTTCGAACATCCGTTCGGTCGGAGGTTCGGCGTGGCGATCGAACAGCGGTATAACGGGATCCTCGAGGCGGCGCGGGACGTCGTCGCGCGCCGGGGCTTCCACCAGGCGTCCATCCGTGAGATCGCGCGCGCCGCCAACCTCTCGCTCGCCGGTCTCTACCATTACGTGAGGGGCAAGGACGAGCTGCTCTTCCTCGTCCT
>JBGPIS010000201.1:0-5218 GCA_041484965.1 Methylomirabilia bacterium | reverse complement strand
CGTCACGCTCCAGGAGCTCTACGAGTACCTCGAGCAGCAGGTGACCCAGAAGTCGCGCGCCGTCGGCGGCAACCAGCATCCCGTCATGAAGGGCGAGCTCGAGGGCGTGCTGCCCCTGGTGAAAGTCGGGAAATAGACGGTCGCGCTGCTCGCGCCGCATTGTGACTTCCAGAGTAGCTGGTTTAGACTCTCGGGAGTGAGCGACGAGCACGCCCCGCGCATTCTGGCTCCGGAGACGGTTCGCTTCTGCCCGCTCTGCGGCGCGCCGCTCGCCCCCGAGCCCGTCCCGCCCGACCACCGGGAGCAGCAGGTGTGCTCGCGCTGCCGGTTCGTCTTTTACCTGAACCCGAAGGTCGTCGGCGCGACGCTCCCCGTGCAGGACGGCGCGGTGCTCCTCACGCGGCGGTCCATCAACCCCGGGCGTGGCCTCTGGACGTTTCCCGGCGGCTTCGTGGATTTCGGCGAGGCGGTCACTGACGCGGCGGTCCGCGAGACGTTGGAGGAGACGGGGCTCGCGGTAGACCTCACGGGGCTGCTCAACGTCTACACGTACCCTGGCGCGCCCGTGATCATCGTCTACACGGCGCGCGTGATCGGCGGCACGCTCCAGACCTGCGACGAGAACGACGCGCTCGAGTGGGTCGCGCCGGCCGCGATCCCGTGGGACGCGCTCGCGTTCCAATCCACGCGCGAGGCGCTCCGCGAGTGGGTGGCCGCGCTCGGCCAGATGCCGGGCGGATGACGCCGCTCTCGCTCGGCGGGGATCAGTGGCGGGAGGGCAGGGCGACCGTCGCCCTGCCGGTGACGACCTTCTCGCCCCGCTGGTTCTCGGCCCAGACCTCCAGCTCGGCCACATGGACGTCGTCCTTGGACGACTTCGAGAGCACGCGCCCCTTGCACGTCACGACGTCCTTGAGCCGGACGAGCGCGGCGAAGCGGACGCCGAGCTTGCGCACGGCGCCGGCGCCCGCCCAGTCGGTGACGGCCTGCGCGACGAAGCCCATCGAGAGCATGCCGTGGGCGAAGACCCCGCCCATGCCGGCCGCCTTCGCGAACTCGTCGTCCTGGTGGATCGGGTTGAAGTCGCCCGAGGCGCCCGCGTAGCGCGTGAGCTGGATCTGCTGGATCGGGCCCTTGACGAGCGGCGGCAGCTCGTCGCCGACCTTGACGTCCTCGACGTAGACCTTCGCGTATCTCACAGTCTGACGACCGTGATGTGGCGCATCGTCGCCACGATCTCGTCGGCGCGGTCGGTGATCGCCGTCTCGCGGACCACGAACGCCATCGGGCCGCTCTTGCCGGTCTTCTCGTAGATGTCCAGGACCTTCGTGCGGCAGAGGTAGCGCTCGCCGGGCTGGAGCGGCTTGACGATCTCGAACTCCTGCTCGCCGTGGAGCACGCGCGAGATGTCGGTGCCGAGCTCGCGCAGGAACGCGCCCGTGTCGGCGCTCTCGTCACGGAAGGTGGTCGCGAACGTGGGAGGCGCGATGATATCGCCCCACTCGGACGCCTGGCCGACCCGGTCGTCGAGGTAGAACGGATTTGGATCACCGATCGCCCGCGCGAACTCCTTGATCTTGCCGCGCTCGACCGTCACGACGTACGGCGCGAGCTCCTTACCGGCGAGGCTCTTGTCGATCTGGATCGGCATCAGGCCGACCCTTTCTTCATCGCGCGCGCGAGGAACTTCGCCATGTCCGGCACGATGAAGCGCTCGTGGCGGCCCTCGGCGATCTTGTCCTTCTCGTCCCACGCCTCGACGGCGAAGAGGAAGCGCTTGCCGTCGGTCTCGAGCAGCGTCGCCTTGGCGCGCACCTTCATGCCGGCGGGTGTGGCGGCGAGGTGCTTCATCTCGACCAGCGTGCCGACCGTGCCCGCGCCGGCGGGCAGGTGGGGCTGGAGGACGGCGCTCGCCGCGCTCTCGAGCAGGCCGACGACGAACGGCGTGGCGAAGACGTGGACGCCGGGGTTGCCCATCGCGTGCGCCGTGCGGTCTTCGGTGACGGTGTAGCCGACTTCCGCGGTCGCGCCCGGCTTGATGTCCATGGGCCCAGCTTGTACCGCGAGAACGGCGGGAACCGCAAGCCCGTCAGGGCCGGGCGCGCCTCGACGACCGGGAGGCGGGTGAAATCGGGCACGGCGTGTCATCATACGCCGGTGCGCGCGACGGTCGGGCCCGGCAGCATGACGCAGTGGATCGCCGCGGCCGGCGCCTTCGTCGTCTCGCTCGACTCGATGGTGAACATCGCGCTGCCCGCGATGGCCGCGACGTTCGGGGTCCCGCCCGAGCAGGTCCGCGGGATCATCATCTGCTACGTCGGCACGTACGCCGTCATGTCGTTCGTCGGCGGTGCGGCGGCGGACCGCCTCGGCCACCTCGCGGTCTTCCGCGCGGGGCTCACGCTGAGCGTCGCGGGTTTCGTCGTCTGCGCGACGGCGCCCGCCTTCGGCGTCCTGCTCGTGGGGCGCGCGGTCCAGGGGTTGGGAGGCGGACTCGTGTACGGCACCGCGCCCGCGCTCGTGACCGCCGGGGCGGACGCGACCGACCGCGCGCGGCGCGTCGGCTTCCTCAGCGCGGCGATCGGCCTCGGTTTTGCGATCGGCCCGCTCCCTGCGGGCGCGCTGGTGGACACGTTCGGATGGCCGGCGATCTTCCACGCCCGGGTGCCGGCCGCGGCGGCGCTCCTCGGCTGGGCGCTCACCCTCGGCGCCGGGCGCGCGGCAGGCGGCGAGCGGCTCGTCGCCGCGCGCGACGTGCTCCGGGGCGCGGTCCTCTGGCCCGGCGCGCTCTCCTTCGTCGCGAACGCGTCGATCTTCGCGATCTGGCTCTTGACGCCCTTCTATCTCGTGAGCGCGCGCGGCCTCTCCGCCACGCTCGGTGGAGCCCTCTTCATGCTCACGCCGCTCGGGCTCGCGGTGGCGGCGCCGCTCGCGGGAAGGCTCGCGGTGAGCGTCGGGCCGCGCGCCCTGATGGTCGCCGGGCTGGTGCTCGAGGCGGCCGGGCTGGTCGTCTTGAGCCGCGCCGGCGCCGCGACGCCACTGGTACTCCTGGCAGGCGGGCTCTTCGCGGCCGGCTTCGGTCTGGGCGTGTTCCAGGTGCCCAACATGACGGTCGTGCTCGCCGCGTTCCCGCCCGGCCAGCAGGGGGCGGCCGGCGGCTTCACATTCCTCGCGCGCACGCTCGGCGTGGTCGCGGGCGTCGCCGTCCTCGCCCAGGTCTTCGCCGTGCGCCGCAGGGCCGTCGGGTTCCAGCCGGCGTACGACGAGGCGTTCCTGCTCGCCGGGGTGGCCGTCGCCGCCGTCGCGGTCGCCGCGCTGGTCCTCGGGCGCGCCCGGCGCTGAGCATGGCCCCGACCTGCCTTCATCATCGGTGCCTTCATGGTGGAGACGGGCCCCCGGGCGGCGTATACTCCCCAGCGATGACGGCAATGCGAGCCGCAGCCGAACGCGAGGCGCGCCGATGACGGGACTCCGTGTCCTGAGTCCGTTCGGCGCCACCGCGGGGAGTCTGAAGCCGCTCGCACGCCGCCGCGGGAGCCTGCGGGGCCTCCGCGTCGGGATCCTCGACAACTCCAAGCCCAACGCCGACGTGCTGCTCGGGCGCGTCGCCGAGCTCCTCGTCGAGCGCGCGGGCGCCGGCCCCGTCACCGTATGGCAGAAGCCCGGGGCCTCGCGCCCCGCGGCGACGATCGGTGAGGTCGTCGCGGGCTCCGACGTCGTCCTGACAGGATCGGCCGACTGAGGATCCTGCACGTCGTGGAGTTTCCACGACGCGGCTGAGATCGAGGCGCGCGGTGTCCCCGTCGCCGTCCTCGGCACCGACGCCTTCGCGGGGCTCGCCGAGGTTGCGGCCGCGTCGCTCGGCATGCCGCACCTCCAGCTCGCCGCGGTGCCGCACCCGCTCGGAGGCATCGACCCGAAGCTCGCGCGGGCCAAGGCCGAGACGATCGTCGACCGGGTCATCGAGGCGCTGACCCGGGATCCCTCGCCGCCGTCGCGGCCGTCCGTCCCGGCCGCCGGAGCCGTCGTCGACGCGCCCGACGATCTCGACGCATTCCAGGACTGGGCCGTCGCCGAAGGCTGGTCGGACGGGCTGCCGGTGCTCCCGCCGACCGAGCAGCGCGTGGCGCACCTACTGGGCGCGCGCGCCGTGAACCGGGGTGGGGCGATCGCGACGCTCGCGCCGCGCCAGGGGCTTGCGACGCTCGAGGCGATCGCGATCAACGCGGCGCTCGCGGGCGCGCTCCCCGAGCACCTGCCCGTCATCGTCGCGGCGGTCCGCGCGGTCGCAGAGCCCCGCTTCAATCTCAACGCGATCCAGACGACGACCCATCCCTGCACGCCGCTCCTGATCGTGAATGGGCCGATCGCCGCCCGGCTCGGGGTCAACGCCGGCGCCAACGCCCTCGGCCAGGGTCATCGCGCCAACGCGGTGATCGGCCGGGCGCTGCGCCTCGTGCTCCAGAACGTCGGCGGCGCGCGCCCGGGACGGGAAGACCGCGCGACGCTGGGCCACCCGGGGAAGTACTCCTACTGTGTCGGAGAGAACGAGACGGTCTCGTCGTGGGTGCCGCTCCATGTCGAGCGGGGCTTCCGCGCCCACGAGAGCTGCGTGACCGTCTGCGGCGCGGAGGCGCCCCACAACGTCAACGACCACGGCTCGACGACGGCGGAGGCGCTCCTCCTCGCGTTCGCCGGCACGGCGGCGACGACGGGGAGCAATAACATCTACCTGGGCGGCGAGCCGCTCGTCATCCTCGGGCCCGAGCACGCCCAAACGTTCGCGGCGTCCGGGTGGACGAAGGCGGACGTGAGGCGCGCGATCTGGGAGCGTGCGCGCGTCAGGCTCGATCGCTTCAGCCGGGAGAACCGCGAGCGCTTCGCCGTCATCGACCCCGCGCGCTTCAAGGACCGGCCCGACGACGCCGAGGTGGCGATCTGCGCGAGCCCGGCCGACCTGATGCTGATCGTCGCGGGCGGGCCCGGCAAGCACTCCGCGATCGTCCCGACGTTCGGCGCGACACGCTCGGCGACGGCGCGGATCGAGGAGTGAGGGCGGTGAGGCCTCGATGGGTGACGGCCGCGCGGGCGCGGTCGCGCGGGCCGGTGCGCTTGCGCCCTGCGAGGGCGGGTGCTAGCGTGATGGGCGTTTTCCGCCTCGTGACATCGCCGAAGGAGGCCGCATGGCTGCGACGCTGACGTCGAAGCGCCATAAGAT
>JBGPIS010000200.1:0-5290 GCA_041484965.1 Methylomirabilia bacterium | reverse complement strand
TACGGGACGCTCCCGGTCTGCATGGCGAAGACGCAGAACTCGCTCTCCGACGACGCGAAGAAGCGCGGGCGGCCGCGCGGCTTCACCGTGACCGTCCGCGACGCGAAGCTCGCCGCGGGGGCCGGGTTCGTGGTGGCCTACGCGGGCGACATCCTCACGATGCCGGGGCTTCCGAAGACGCCGGGCGCCGAGTCGATCGACGTCGACGCCGGCGGCAACATCGTCGGCCTGTTCTGAGGGCGGTCATGGCGACGACCGTGTTCGACGCGTTCCTCGAGACCGCCGCGGCCGCGCCCGCCGGCGCCTTCCTCTGCGCGCCGCCCGCCCCGGGGCGCGCCTATCACCCCGCGGGTGTCGAGTTCACCTATGGCGAGGCGAAGGCCGAGGCGCTCCGCCTCCGCGGGCTCTACGCCGCCGCGGGCTATGGCCACGGCCATCGCGTGGCGTTGCTCCTCGAGAACCGGCCGGAGTTTTTCTTCCACTACCTGGCGCTGAACGGCCTCGGCTGCGGCATCGTGCCGGTGAATGCCGACTACCGGCACGACGAGATGCTCTACCAGCTGGATCACTCGGAGGCGGACCTGGCGGTCTCGATCTCCTCCCGCGTCGCCGATCTCGAGGCGGTCGCCCGCGAGCGGAAGACGCCGTTGCCCGTCGTGAACGCCGAGGCGATGCCCGCCACGCTCCCGACGCCGGGCCCGGCGCCGAAGCCGGGCGGGCCCGGGCTCGAGACCGAATGCAGCCTCCTCTATACCTCGGGCACGACCGGACGCCCCAAGGGCTGCATCCTGACGAACTTCTACTACCTGAACTCCGGCGCCTGGTACCGCGACCTCGGCGGGAGGATCTCGATCGAGCGCGGTCGCGACCGGATCCTGAATCCGCTCCCGCTCTTCCACATGAACTGCCAGGCGGTGACCGCGACCTGCGTGATCCTCACCGCGAACTGCCTCATCCTGCCCGAGCGCTTCAGCCCGACGCGCTGGTGGAAGGACGTCGCCGCGACGCGGGCGACGATCGTCCACTACCTCGGCGTGGTCCCGCCGCTGCTCCTCAACCAGCCGGAGGTACCGGAGGAGCGCCAGCACCGGGTGAAGTTCGGCGTCGGCGCCGGCGTCGAGCCCGAGCTCCACGAGGTCTTCGAGCAGCGCTTCGGCTTTCCGCTGATCGAGGTCTGGGGCATGACGGAGACCGGGCGCATCTACGCCGACAGCATCGAGCCGCGGCAGGTGAGGACGCGCGCGTTCGGCCGGCCGTTCGGCGGCTTCGAGGCGAAGGTGGTCGACGACAAGGATCGCGAGGCGCCGCGCGGTACCGAGGGCGAGCTGGTCGTCCGCTGCGCCGGCCCCGAGCCGCGTCGGGGGTTTTTCGCTGGCTACCTGAAGAACGCGGACGCCACGGCCGAGGCGTGGCGCGGCGGCTGGTTCCACACGGGCGACGTCGTGCGGCAGGCCCCAGACGGCCTGCTCTACTTCGTGGACCGTAAGAAGAACATCATCCGCCGCTCGGGCGAGAACATCGCGGCGGCCGAGGTGGAGGCGTGTCTCCAGGCCCACGAGGCGGTCGCGCAGGTTGCGGTCCTGGCGGTGCCTGACGAGCTCCGCGAGGAAGAGGTGATGGCGTGCATCGTGCCGATGGCGGGCGCCGCCGCCGGTCCGGCGCTCGCCGACGGGCTCTTCGCCTGGTGCATGGAGCGGCTCGCCTACTACAAGGCGCCAGGCTGGATCCTGTTCGTGCCGAGCCTGCCGACGACCGGGACCCAGAAGGTCCAGAAAGCCCAGATCTTCCCGCGCGGCGACGACCCTCGGGGGCGCGCGGACGCGATCGATCTCCGGCCGCGCAAGAAGCGGCGCTAGGCGGACTCGCTCGAGTCGGGCTGGGTGACGACGCCGTTGATCTTGAAGCGGCCGTCCTCCCGGATCAGCTCGTAGATCGCCTCGATCCGGCTGCCGTTGGCGCCGCGGATTCTCAGATGGAGGAAGACGCTGCCGTTGGGCGCCACCGTGGATTCGAAGACGAACGCCGATGCCGAGCGCGCGATCTCCGGATAGCCGACCCTGACCATCCGCTCGAAGGCTTCGTGGTCGAACAGGTCGTGGATCATCGTCGAGGCGAATGTGTAGGCGGCCTCGAAGTCGTCCCGGCGGAAGGCGTCGAGCTGCCTCATGACCACCTCCGTCGCCGCCGGGACGTCGCTGTCGGGCTGCGCCGCCGCCGGCGGGACGCACGGAGCGGCCAGGAGCAGCGCCGCGAGCAGGGGGCCCGGTCGCAGCATGTGTGTTAGTATCCCTCGCAATCCGATCCCGGAGGAGCCCATGCTTCGCGCCGTCCTCCTCGGCACCGGTTCCCCGCCGCCCAACCCGAAGCGGCGCGGCCCGGCGACGCTGCTCTCGCTGGACAATGAGCATTTCCTCGTCGACGCGGGGTCCGGCGTCGGTGCGCAGCTCGTCCAGGCGGGCGTGCGCCCCTACGACTGGCCGCGCGTCTTCATCACGCATCACCATTCCGACCACACGATCGACCTGGGACACCTCGTCATCACGCGCTGGATCGTCGGCCAGAACGCGCCGCTCGAGGTCTGGGGGCCGGCCGGCACGCGCCGGCAGGTCGAGAAGCTCCTGGACTATCTCCGGTGGGACGTCGAGGTGCGGCGCGCCCACATGCAGGACCGGCAGCCGCCCGAGGTCCGCGTCACGGAGATCGACGAGGGCAAGCTGATGGAGGCGGGCGGCGTCGCGGTGAGCGCGTTCCTCGTCGAGCACGACCCCGTGAAACCGGCCTACGGCTTCCACTTCGAGGGCGGGGGGCGTCGCGTCGTCGTCTCGGGCGACACGCGGCCGTGCGAGAACCTCATGCGCTGGAGCCACAACGCCGACCTCCTGATCCACGAGTGCTGCGAGATGGCGAAGACCTCGTGGTCTCCGGGGTGCGGCTGGCCGACGATCGAGGACAAGATCCGGGACCTCGCCTCGTATCACACCCAGCCCGACCAGATCGGCCTCGTCGCGCGCGAGGCGCGGGCCCGGGGGCTCGCGCTGACGCATCTCATGCCCGGCTCGGACCCCGCCGAGCTCAAGGCGGCCGCCGAGAGGCACTACGTCGGTCCCGTCGTGGTCGGCGACGACCTCCTGGAGGTGTGATGGCCGACCCGCCGGTGGACCTCGCCGTCGCGCGACGCTGGGTGGGCAGCGACCGCACGCTCCTGCTCGAGCTCGTCGGCATCTTCGTCGGCGAGGCGGCGTCGCGGATCGCCGAGCTCCGCGGCGCGCTGACGTCGCGCGACGCGCGGGAGCTCGGGCGCCTCGCGCACAGCCTCAAGAGCTCGTCGGGCATCCTGGGGGCGCAGGACCTCCAGGGCCTGTGCGCGGCGCTCGAGGAGGTCGTGCGCGAGAAGCGGCTCGAGGCCGCGCCGGAGCTGCTGGCGCGGCTCGACGCTGAGCTCGCCCGCGTGGTCGCGTTCTTCCGCGACTCCGCCTGGAAGGACCGGCTCGACGGGGTGCAACCGTGAGGGTGCTCGTCGTCGACGACGAGCCCGTCGTCCGCCGTCTCCTCGAGACGTCGCTGACGGCCTGGGGCTACGAGGTGGTCGCCGCGCGGGGCGGCGAGGAGGCATGGCAGATCCTCAAGCAGGACGGTGCGCCGTCCCTCGGGATCCTCGACTGGACGATGCCGGGCCTCGACGGTCTCGAGCTCTGCAAGCGGGTGCGCGCCCTCAAGCAGCCGGTGAAGCCCTACCTCATCTTTGTGACCGCGAAGGCGCGGACCCTGGACATCGTGACCGGCCTCGGCGCCGGCGCCGACGATTACATCATCAAGCCCTTCAACCGCGACGAGCTGCGCGCGCGCATCCAGGTCGGCGTGCGCATGCTCGAGCTCCAGGCGATGCTCGCCGAGCGGGTGCGGGAGCTCGAGGAGGCGCTCGGGCGGGTGCGGCAGCTGCAGGGCCTGCTCCCGATCTGCTCCTACTGCAAGAAGGTCCGCGACGACCGGAACTACTGGCAGCAGGTCGAGACCTACATCGAGGGCCACTCGGCCGCGCAGTTCACCCACGGCATCTGTCCCGACTGCCGCGAGAAGTACGTCGAGCCCGAGCTCGAGCGGCTGCGCCAGAGCAGGCGCGACGACGAGCCGCCCGCCAGGCCCTCACGCCAGGTCAAACAGTAGGAGTTCCGCCGGCGCCGTGCCCGCGAGCGTGAGCGTTGGCTCGCGGCTCGCCGAGGCGCCGTCGCCCGGCCCGAGTCCCAGGCCGTTCAGCGTGACCGTGCCCCGCGCGACCTGGACCCACGCGTGCCGGCCGTCGCCCAGCGTGTGGGTGACGCGCTGGCCGGGATCGAGGATCGCCGCGAAGACGCGCGCATCGTGGTGGATCGTCACCGAGCCGTCGGCGCCGTCGCGCGAGGCGATGAGGCGCAGGCGACCCCGCTTCTCCGCCTCCGGGAAGTGCCTCTGCTCGTAGCCCGGCTCGAGCCCGCGCGCGTTGGGCAGGATCCAGATCTGGAGGAAGTGGACGCTCTCGCTCGGCGAGTGATTGAACTCGCTGTGGCGCACGCCCGTCCCGGCGCTCATGCGCTGCACGTCGCCCGGCCGGATGACCGAGCCCGTCCCCAGGCTGTCCTTGTGCTCGAGGGCGCCCGTGAGGACGTAGGAGATGATCTCCATGTCGCGGTGGCCGTGGGTGGGGAAGCCCTGGCCGGGCTGGACGCGGTCCTCGTTGATCACGCGCAGGCCGCGGAAGCCCATGTGGGTCGGGTCGTCGTAGTCCGCGAACGAGAACGTGTGGCGCGTGTCGAGCCAGCCATGATCGAACCGGCCGCGCTCCTCCGCCTTCCTGATCGTGAGCATCCTTGTAGGCTAGCGTACACCATCGCGTGGACGTGCCCTTGCCCAGCTCCCAATTCCCTCGGCGATGCCACGGGCCTGGGCCATCGCGTCTACCCCGCCAACGGATGCATGACGTCGATCGCCCAGCCCACGTTTAGGCGCTCTCCCAGCCAACCAGGGGTCGCCGTCCGCGCGTGGAGGCGGAGCCCCTGCGCCTCGTGTCGCGCCCGGAGGGCCTGGACGGGATCGGCGGGGATCGCAGCGGCAGGCGGCACCTCGGGCAGGAGCCGCCCGTCCGGGCGCCGGAACCGAAGCTCGCCGTCGGATAGTCGATCCACCTGGTAGCCCTCCTCGTGGACCGCGCGGTGGTGCCGGCGACAGAGCAGCGCGAGGTTCGAGAGCGTCGTCGCGCCCCCGTGGGCCCAATGTCGGACGTGATGGCCCTGACCGAACGGAACCCCGCAGCCGG
>JBGPIS010000199.1:0-5317 GCA_041484965.1 Methylomirabilia bacterium | reverse complement strand
GACGCGTAGTCGGTCACGGGCGGGGCGCAGAAGAACGCCGTCAGCATCGAGCCGACGCGGTTCACCGTCAGCGGCGCGCCCGCCTTCTCGGCCGCCTGCCGCAGCCCGCGCTCGAGCTGCGCGCCCCGCTCCTCGAGCGTCGTGTACGCGCCGCGGTCCCGCAGCGCACGGAGCGTCGCGAGCCCGGCGGCGACGGCAACGGGGTTGCCCGACAGCGTGCCCGCCTGGTAGACGCCGCCGAGCGGCGCGACGTGGCTCATGAGCTCGCGCGCGCCGCCATACGCGCCCACCGGAAGGCCGCCGCCGATGATCTTGCCGAGACACGTGAGGTCCGGGCGGATGCCGTAGAGCTCTTGCGCCCCGCCGTACGCCACGCGGAACCCGGTGATGACCTCGTCGAAGATCAAGAGCGCGCCGTGGGCGCGGGTCAGCTCGCGCAACCCCTCGAGGAAGCCGGGCTTCGGCGGCACGACGCCCATGTTGCCCGCCACCGGCTCGACGATCACCGCGGCGATCGCGCGCCCGCGATCCTTGAACAGCCTCTGGACTGCGGCGAGGTCGTTGAAGGGCGCGGTGAGCGTCAGCTCGGCGAGCGGCGCCGGCACGCCGCCGCTGTCAGGGATCGAGAACGTCGCCCCGCCCGAGCCCGCCTTCACGAGCAGGCTGTCGGCGTGGCCGTGGTAGCAGCCGTCGAACTTGACGAGGAGCAGACGCCCGGTAGCGCCGCGGGCCACCCGGATCGCGCTCATGGCCGCCTCAGTCCCCGAGCTCACGAGGCGTACGAGCTCGATCGACGGGTAGGCGGCCGTGAGCGCCTCAGCCATCTCAACCTCGAGCGGCGTCGGGGCGCCGTAGCTCGTGCCAAGGGCCGCCGTCTCGGCGATCGCGTCCACGACCGGCTTCGGCGCGTGGCCGAGGATCAGCGGCCCCCAGGAGCCGAGGAAGTCGATGTACTCACGCCCGTCCACGTCCCAGATGCGCGAGCCCGCGCCGCGCGCGACGAAAAACGGCTCGCCGCCGACGCCGCGGAAGGCGCGCACCGGGCTGTTGACGCCGCCCGGAATGAGCCGTGTCGCCCGCGCGAAGAGCGCTTTCGAGTCCGTCATTGGACACGCCTTTCGCTGGGCGCCCACTGGCCGAGCCAGGCCCACGCTCGACCGGCGAGCACGGCCGCCCACTCGTGGGGGGCCAGCCTGCCGAGATCGATCTCGGTGAAGTCGCCCGCCTCCGGGTCCCAGCGGAAGCCCGCCACCCGTTCCACCTGGCCCGCGACGACGGAGACGACGGCGTACACCGCCTTGGGGTACATCGGCTCCCCGCCCAGCAGCGCCTGTTGCCTATCCGTCGGGGAAAAGTAGGCGCCGGTGCCACCCCCGCGCCCCTGTGCGTCGGCGTGCGAGTGATAGATCACGGCGACCGCGAAGCCCTGGCTTTCGAGCTGGCCGATCAGCAGGAGGTCCTGGGGGTCGATGAAGTACCCGGTGCGCGCGTCGCGCGGGTGGCGCACCGGGTCTTTGGCGTGGAGCTGGTCCTGGATGTTGCGGCACCGCAGGAGGCGCCGGAGCCCCGCGCGCGTCAGGACGACCCCGCACGCCTCGCGCGGGTAGTCCTCGACGGCGTGCCGCCGGATCTCCGCCAGCTCTTTCGCGGTCAGGATCAACGGCCGCCGCCCGCGAGGGCGGGGATGATCGCCACCTCGTCGCCGTCCTGCAGGGGCGTGGAGAGCCCCTGGAGCACCTCGATCGCCTCGCTGTTGACGTAGATGTTCACGTGGTGGTGCACCTCGCCGCCCTCGTTGCGGACGAGCCCCTTGAGGCCGCCGTACGTTCCCTCGAGCGTGTCGAGCAGGGCGCCGACGGTCGCCGCGGCCGCCTCGATGCGGTCCTTGTTGTTCGTCGCCCGGCGGAACGGCGTGGGGATGTACACGGTCACAGCCATAGCTGGTCTCTCCTCAACGTCCCGCACTACCCCTGACTGAGATATCGCTCTCCCGTGTCGGGGAGTACGGTGACGACGAGCTGCTCGGGGCCGAGCTCCGCGGCCACGAGGCACGCCGCGAACGCCGCCGCACCCGCCGACACGCCCACGAGCAACCCCTCCTCGCGGGCGAGCCGGCGCGCCCACACGAGCGCGTCCTCGTCCCGCACCTGGACGATGCGGTCGAGGACGTCGCGGTTGAGGACACCGGGCACGAACGAGGCGCCGATGCCCTGGATCGCGTGCGGGCGCGCCTTGCCGCCGGAGAGCACCGGTGACTTCGCGGGCTCGACGGCGATCACGCGCACGCCGGGCACCTTCTCCTTCAACACCTCGCCCACGCCCGTGATCGTCCCGCCCGTCCCGACCCCGGCCACGAACGCATCGAGCCGGCCGCCGACGGCATCGAGGATCTCGAGCGCCGTCGTCCGCCGGTGGGCCTCAGGGTTGGCGGGGTTCTCGAATTGCTGCGGCATGAAGTAGTCCGGGTGCTCCCGGACGAGCTCCTGGGCGGCGTGCACCGCACCCGTCATGCCCTCGATCGCGGGCGTGAGGTGCAGCTCCGCGCCGAAGCGCGCGAGCAGACGCTGCCGCTCCACGCTCATGTCGTCCGGCATCGTCAGGATCAGCCGGTACCCCTTGACCGCCGCCGCCATGGCGAGCCCGATGCCGGTGTTGCCGCTCGTCGGCTCGACGATCGTCGAGCCCGGCTCGAGGACGCCGCGCCCCTCCGCGGCCTCCAGCATGGCGAGCGCGATCCGGTCCTTCACGCTGCCGCCCGGGTTCAAGGACTCGAGCTTGGCGACGACCCGGGCCCCGCCGGGCCTGGGCAGGCGGTTCAGCCGGACCATCGGCGTGCGGCCGATCAGCTCCAGGACGGACGCGGCGATCTTCGTCGCGCGCGGCGTCATATGTGGTACATGGGGCGCGCGGCGCTCCGGCGCGCCCGCACGCGGTCGGCGAGCTCGCTGAAGCTGATCCGATCGACGACTTCGGACACCGCCTTCGAGATCTCCTCCCACAGCGCCGTGAGATCCTGCGCTTCACCGCCGTTCCGTCCGGTCACGCGGCGCTGGGCCTCGAGCGGCGACTGCGCGCCCTCCACGGCGCGCAGCACGTCGCCGACGCAGATCTGCTCGGGCGGCCGCGTCAGGTCGTAGCCGCCGGAGGAGCCCCGCTTCGAGCCGAGGAGCCCCGCCCGCTTGAGCGACAGCAGCACCTGCTCGAGATAGCGCTGCGGGATCGCCTGGCGCAAGGCGATATCCTGGATCGGCACGAGCCCCTGCCCGCGCTGGAGCGCCAGGTCGAGGACCGCCAGGATCGCGTACTCGCCCTTCGCCGAGATCCTCAACGGCTCATCCCGCCCTGCCGCTCTCCAAGAGGCGCGCGGCCTCCTTGGCGAAGTACGTGATCACGATGTCGGCGCCGGCCCGGCGGATCGCCGTGAGGACCTCCAGCATCGCCCGCTCCTCGTCGAGCCAGCCGAGCTGGCCGGCGGCGCGGATCATCGCGTACTCGCCCGAGACCGAATACGCCGCGAGCGGCACGCCGAACTCGGCCTTCGCCCGCGAGATGATGTCGAGGTAGGGGAGCGCCGGTTTCACCATCACGATGTCGGCACCCTCGTCCAGGTCGAGCGCGATCTCGCGCATGGCCTCGACGGCGTTCGCGGGGTCCATCTGGTACGAGCGCCGGTCGCCGAACTGCGGCGCCGACTCCGCCGCCTCGCGGAACGGCCCGTAGAAGCTCGAGGCGTACTTCGCCGAGTAGGCCATGATCGGCGTGTCGGTGTAGCCGGCCTCGTCGAGCGCCTCGCGGATGGCGCCGACGCGGCCGTCCATCATGTCCGACGGCGCCACCATGTCGGCGCCGGCCTCGGCGTGGGAGACGGCGACGCGGGCGAGCAGCTCGAGCGTCGGGTCGTTACGGACGCTCCCGCCCTCGACGACGCCGCAGTGGCCGTGACTCGTGTACTGGCAGAGGCAGACGTCGGTCACGACCAGGAGATCCGGCACCACGTCCTTCACCGCCCGTACCGCCTGCTGGACGATCCCGTCCTCGGCCCACGCCTCCGAGCCGCGCGGGTCCTTCTCGGCTGGCACCCCGAAGAGGAGCACGCCGGGGATCCCCATGCTCGCCACGTCCTTCATGTCCTTCACGAGCTCGTCGATGGACAGGCGGAACTGGCCCGGCATCGACCCGATCGGCTCGCGGACGCCGCGGCCGGGCACGGCGAAGAGCGGATAGATCAGGTCGTCGACGCCGAGCGCCGTCTCGCGGACCAGCTTCCGCAGCAGCGGCTTCTCCCGCAGACGCCTCGGGCGGAACATCGCATGCGCCATCAGTCACTCCTCCTGCCCCGGCGGGCGGGACTCTTCGGAATGCGGGAAAAATAGTCGGTGATCGCCCGCGCCAGCGCCGGGATCGTGTATTCGCCCGGCATCACGTCGGTCGTGAGGCCGTACTCGGCCGCGGTGGCCGCGGTGATCGGTCCGATCGAGGCGACCGCCACGCGGCCGCGCCACGCGCGTCGGGCCTCCTCGCTGAAGAGCTCGGCGAAGTTGCGCGCCGTGGACGAGCTCGTGAACGTGACGGCATCGATCGCGCCCGAGGCGAGGGCCTCGCGCAACCGCTCGACGCCGTTCGCGACGCGTTTGGTCTGGTACGCCGGCACCTCGCTGACCTCCGCGCCCAGCCGGCGGAGCTCGACCACCAGCACGTCGCGGGTCTCCTTCGCGCGCGGTAGCAGCACCCGGTCGCCGGGCCCGATCGCCGGGCGCAGCCGCTCGACGAGCGCCTCGGCCCGGTACTCGCGCGGGACCACCTCGACGCGGACGCCGTGCTCGGCGAGGGCCTCGGCCGTGGCCGGGCCGATCGCCGCGACGCGCTTCCTGGAGACCGCGGGCCAGCCGAGGCCACCGCCGGCGAGCCGACGGTCGACCATTTGCACGCCGTTCACGCTCGTGAAGATCACCCAGGTGAACGTGTCGAGCGCGCCGAGCGCCGCGTCGAGCGGCTCCCAGGATGCGGGCGGCTCGATCGAGATCGTCGGCGCCTGGACGACGCGCGCGCCCGCCTCCTCGAGCAGTTGCGCGAAGCGCTGCGCTTGCGCCGCCGCTCGGGTGACGACGATCGTCCGTCCCTTCAGCGGCCGCGTCCCCTGCGCGCGCTCCGTCCGGCCCATCGACCTCACACCTTGAGCGCGGTCACCGCGGCCGCGCCCCGCGCCAGCAGCTCCTCGGCGAGCCGCCGCCCGATCCGCTCGGCGTCCTCCGGCGCCCCGCCGTCGCGGCCCCGCAGCACCTGCGTGCCGTCCTCGCTCGCCACCAGGGCGTCCATG
>JBGPIS010000198.1:0-5365 GCA_041484965.1 Methylomirabilia bacterium | reverse complement strand
GCGGGTGGCGCAGGGTGTGGCCCCCGCGGGGCGGGCGGAGTGGGACCCCTCGAGCGCTCGCCGGTCGGAGAACGGCGGGTGCGGTCGACGGGTGCTGGAGCCCACCACGCGGGGGCCACACCCTGCGACGGGACCTGCTCGTCCTGCGCGTTCGGCGTTCATGAATAATCCGTGCTAGAGGAGCTCGAACCCGAGAAGCTCGCCGAGCTCGCGGAGCGCCGTGTCCGGCTCGCGCACCTTGATCGTGGCCATGCCGAGGGCGCGCGCGGTCTTGAGGTTGGCGCCGATGTCGTCGAGGAAGGCGGCTTGCGCTGGCGCGACGCCGAGCTCGCGGCAGACCAGCTCGTAGATGCGCGGGTCGGGCTTGCGCATCCCCACCGCGCGCGATTCGACGAACACGTGGAAGAGCCCCCGGAGCGGGCTCGGCGGCTGCGGCCGCTCCGTCGCCCAGTTGTTCGTGAGCGCGCCGACGCGGAGGCCGCGGGCGCGGATGCGGCGGATCGCCTCGAGCATCGGAGGGCGCGGCACGCCGGCCTGGGCGATGTAGGTCATGACGCGCTCGCCGCTCACCTCGATCCCGAAGGCGCGGCAGTCCGCCTCGAAGGGTGTGAAGAACGCCTCGACCGTCAGCTCGCCGCGCTCGAGCCGCGACCACGCCCCACGCTCGCCCACGGCGACGACGGCGCGGTTGATGGAATCGGGCGGCAGACCGTGGTCTCGCTCGTAGCGCGCGATCGCGTGGAGCGGCGAGTCCTGCACCACCCCGCCGATGTCGAAGACCACCGCCGCGATCACGCTCACGGCGTCAGGCCTTCACGAAGCGGTGGACGCCGTCCTCCCCGACCACCCGCACGGCGCGGCCGTCCGCTTCGAGGAAGTTCAGGTGGGCGAGCGATTCGCCGAGCGCGAACCCGAGCTGGTGCACGTCGAGCTCGCGGCGGAAGAGCGTCGGGACCAGCTCCGCGGCGCTGCGCGGCTCGGTGAGCGCGTCGAGCGCCTCGCCGAGGCGCGCGTCGTGGTGATCGCGGAGCGCGGCGAGCCGCGCGTGGAGGCCCCGGAACGGGAGTCCGTGCGAGGGCAGCACGAGCGTGTCCGGCGGCATCGGCCGGAAGCGCTCTAGAGAGTCGAGGTAGAAGCGGAGCGGGTTCCCCATGGGCTGCTCGGGCCAGACGCTCACGTTCGTCGTGATCTTCGGCAGCACCTGGTCGCCCGCGATCAGCACGCCCACGTCGCGGCACCAGAGGCACGCGTGCTCCGGCGCGTGGCCGAGGACCGTGAGCACCTCCCAGCGGCGCCCCCCGATCTCGAGCGCGTCGCCGTCCTGGATGCGGCGGTACGCCGGCGCGACCGTTGGCACCAGCTTCGGGTACGGGTTCCCCCGCCGTCGGATCAGCGCGAGCGCGTCCGCGTCGCAGCCGTGACGGCGGTAGTGCTCGACGGGCAGCTCCGCGTCGGCGCCCGCGCGCCCGCGCCACGCGTATTGGGCGTAGAGCCACTCGCCCTGCGTGCACCAGAGGGCGGCGCGCCAGCGCAGGGTGAGCCAGCCCGCGTTGCCCATGTGGTCGGGATGGAAGTGCGTGACGACGACCCGGGTCACCGGCCGGCCGTCGAGCTGCTCGGCGAAGAGCCGCTCCCAGAGGCCGCGCGTGTCGGCGAGCCCGACGCCGGTGTCCACGATGGACCAGCCGGGCCCGTCCTCGAGGAGCCAGAGGTTGATGTGATCGAGCCGGAACGGGAGCGGCATACGAAGCCACATGATGCCCGGCGCGACGGCGGTGACGGTGCCGGGTGCCGGGGGCTGCGCCCAGGGGTAATCGAGACTCACTGACGCAGTGTACCGCAGGTGTCGGCGCCCGCGGTATGCTACGCGCGTGACCGAGAGCGTGCTCGCCGACTTCGACTCGGACGCTGCTCAAACGTGGCGTGGCCGTCCAGGGTCTTTAGTAGAATGAAAGGTCCATGAAGACCCGCGACCTGCACGTCGAGAGCATCCGGCCCCTGCTCCCGCCGGCGATCCTGCTCGAGGAGCTGCCGCTCAGCGAGAAGGGCTCGCTGGTCGTCGGCCGCGCGCGCAAGGAGCTCGTGCGCATCCTGAACGGCGAGGACGACCGCCTGATCGTCGTCGTCGGCCCCTGCTCGATCCACGACCCCGTGGCGGGGCTCGAGTACGCCCGGCGCCTCGAGGTCTCTGCCGACGAGCAGAGCCAGGACCTCCGCATCGTGATGCGCGTCTACTTCGAGAAGCCGCGCACCACGGTGGGCTGGAAGGGACTCATCAACGACCCGCACCTCGACGGCTCCTTCGTCATCAACGAGGGGCTCCGGCTCGCGCGCCGGCTCCTGCTCGATCTGGTCGAGCTCGGCCTGCCCTCGGGCTCCGAGTTCCTCGACCCGATCACGCCGCAGTTCACTTCGGACCTCGTCGCCTGGGGCGCGATCGGCGCGCGCACCACCGAGAGCCAGGTGCACCGGGAGCTCGCCTCGGGCCTCTCGATGCCCGTCGGCTTCAAGAACGGCACCGACGGAGGCGTGCAGATCGCCATCGACGCCCTGCGCGCGGCCGCGCATCCGCATCGCTTCCTCGGCGTCACCGAGCAGGGCCTCGCGGGCATCGTCTCGACGCGTGGCAACCCCGACTGTCACGTCATCCTGCGCGGCGGTCAGGACGGCCCGAACTACGACGCGGTCCACGTGCAGAAGACGCTCGCCGCGCTTCGCGACGCCGGGCTGCCGCCGCGGCTCATGGTGGACACGAGCCACGGCAACAGCGACAAGGACTATCGCCGCCAGGCCGTCGTTGCCCGCGACGTGGCGGCCCAGATCGCCCAGGGCGAGACGGGCATCACCGGCGTCATGATGGAATCCTTCCTGGTGGACGGCCGCCAGGACCTGAAGGACAAGAGGCACCTCGTCTACGGCCAGAGCATCACCGACGCCTGCATGGGCTGGGAGATGACGGTGCCCGTGCTGCAGGAGCTCGCGGCCGCAGTCCGCGCCCGCCGAAAGGCGCGTCAGTAAGCCCTCTGGACAGCTCGCGACCCTTCGCCGGCATCGAGGTGGTGGAGTTCGGGCAGTTCATCGCCGTCCCCTTCTGCGCCCAGGTGCTCGGCGAGGGCGGCGCCCACGTCGTCAAGATCGAAGCGCTCGAGGGCGACCCGGTGCGCCAGCTCGCCCCGTTGGCACCCGGCGAGACCCGTCACTTCGTCTCCCGCAACCGCGGCAAGCACGGGCTGCCGCTCGATCTGCGTCATCCGCGCGCCGCGGAGGTCATCCACCGCCTGCTCGGCCGAGCCGACGTCGTCCTGACCAACTTCCGCCCCGGCCTCGCCCGGGAGCTCGGACTCGATCACGCGAGCCTCGCGCCGCGCTATCCACGCCTCGTCATCGGCAACGTGAGCGCCTTCGGCCGCCGCGGCCCCGACGCGCAGCTGGCGGGGATGGATCTGGTCATCCAGGCCCGGAGCGGACTCATGGCCGCCCAGGGCCGGCTCCAAGACTCCCTCCCGGCCGTGGGGGACCCGCCCGTCGCCGACTACATGTGCGCGATGACGCTCGCCTTCGGCGTCGCCTCGGCGCTCCTGCGGCGCGCGCGCACCGGGCGCGGCGGCGAGGTGGACGTGGCCCTGATGATGGCGGCGCTCGTCCTGCAGAACAACGCGATGCTGCGCGTCGAGGCCGTCGACGGCCCGACGCACGCGGCCGCGCGTGCGAAGCTCGCCCGCCTGCGCGCCGCCGGCCGGCCGTTCGCCGAGCAGGCGGAGCTGATCCCGCAGGTACGCACGCCGGGCATGGTCAACGTCTACTACCGCACCTACGCGACGCGCGACGGGGTCATGGGCATCGCGTGCGTGAGCCCCGGGCTCCAGCGCACGCTCATGAAGGCGCTCGGGCTTGCCGACGAGAGCCACGCCACGCCGATCACCGACCGCGGGGCCCAGCAGCGCCACTACGACGCGCTGCGGCCCCGCGCCGAGGCCGTGATGGCGTCGCGCACCACCGCCGAGTGGAAGACGATCTTCGACGGCCACGGCGTGCCGGCGTCGGACGTGAAGCTGCCGTTCGAGCTGTTGGATGACGAGCAGGCGCTCGTCAACGACCTGCTTCACGACCTCCCCCACCCGGCGCTCGGCACCGTGCGCGTGCTCGCGCCGCCGCTCACGCTCGACGGCGCGGGCTTCCAACCCGCGCCTCCCACGCCGTCCTTCGCGTCGGAAACGCGCGCGATCCTGGGCGAGCTCGGGTTCTCGGCGGCGGAGATCACGTCGCTGGTGGCCGACGGCGTGACGCGGGAAGCCTAGCGCCGTCGTTTGGCACGTCCCTCGTTGCCTTACTAATTCGTTTCGCGATTTCTCCGGCAGTTTCATGGCGAAGCCTACCGGAGTCCACGACATCAGTCGCTCCATCAAGGCGTTCAGTCGTTCTAGAAATTCCTGGGCCACGGCGCTTCATTTGCCATATAACGTTTGACATGAGCCGCCGCCCCGCCAGGGGCGGTCGGCTCGCTGCACTAGAAGCGCAACTCCATGAACACGGCACTGGATCGATAGGTATCCATCGTCTCCGCGGGTTGGTACTCCTTCATGCTGTTCTCCGCGTACGGAGTGATCTCCACGAAGCCGACCGACTTATACAACGCGTGAGCTGCGGAAAGGAACTTGAGGCTCTCCAGTCTTACGACTTCGTATCCGATGGCGCGTGCGTCGACCAAGAGCTGCTCTACCAACCGCCGGCCCGCGCCGATACCGCGCATGTGAGGCTGGACATACATCCGTTGAACTTCCGCGACTGTGGGAGTGAGACGCTTGAGGCAGCCGACACCGATGTATGCGTTGGAGTGGCGTACTACGTAGAACCTACCGCTTGGCGGGTAGAACTTCGATCGATCGTCGATGTCGGACGTGACCATCGCGTCGACATCAAAGGACAGACCGTAGTTTGCCGCGGCTGAAGCGGCGATCCATCGCAAGTACTCCGCGATGAGATGGCGCGCTGCGTCGCGTGTACGTGTGTCCCCAACGGGGAAGAGTTCGACAGCGGGGGTGCTCATGATCCTGTCTTGTGACGCCTAACGTTTGAGTTCACTGGCGCGGCGGCGCGAGTCGGGCAGGATTGTGAACCCGATACTCTGAGAGTCAAGCCGGCCAGTTGACGCGCGGCACAGCCGCGTCCAGTGCAACGAAGGGTTAGCCCGCACCCTGCGCAGGACGTGACCTGATGTAAATGCAGGGCGTGGCTTCATGTCACAGTAACTTGAATTGCTATGGCCCACGCCAGGTGCTTGTAAATGCTAGCGCGTTGCGTCCTGGATAGCTGAAATTCAAGCTGTCTGTCTCAACAGCGAAGGCTTTGGCCGAAAAATAGTCCT
>JBGPIS010000197.1:0-5366 GCA_041484965.1 Methylomirabilia bacterium | reverse complement strand
GCGGTCATCCAGCTCTTCGTCGGGCTCGACCAGATGCGCCAGCAGCTCCGCCCCGACGCGCGCGTCCACGGCATCATCGTCAAGGGCGGCGATCAGCCGAACATCATCCCCGAGTACACGCGCGCCGACTTCTACCTGCGCGCGCTGACCAAGGACTCCTGCCAGGAGCTGCTCAAACGGTTCAGGAATTGCGCAGAGGGCGCCGCCGTCGCGACCGGCTGTCGCGTGGAAGTGACCGTGGAGCCCACGATCCACGACCCGATGAAGCCGAACGCGACGATGGCCGGGCTCTTCGAGAAGAACCTCGCGTTCATCGGCTTCCCGGTGGACCCGGACGACGGCCAGGCGGGCTACGGCTCGACCGACTGCGGCAACGTGAGCCAGGCGCTGCCGACGATCCACCCGTACATCCGGATCTCTCCCGACGGCGTACCGGGCCACTCGCGCGAGTTCGCCGAGTGGGCGCGCTCGCCGATGGCCCGCGCGGGCATGGTGGCGGGCGCGAAGGCGCTCGCGCTGACGGCGCTCGACCTGCTCGCCTCGCAGGAGCGGCTCCGGGCCGCGAAAGACGAGTTCACACGGACATGAGCCACAGGAGGACAAGAATGGCGCGCGTCGTCTCGAGCCTCATCACCGTGCTCGCGTTGGCGGGCGGCGTGACGCTCTCCGCCCGGGCGGGCGAGGTCTCGCTGAGAATCGTCAACATCGTGACGCCCCAGGACGTGAAGATCTGGGAGCCGACCTCGATCGTCGCGAAGAAGGGCGATACCGTCATCCTCCAGCTCGTCAACCGGCACGCCGACGAGCACGGCTTCGAGATCGCCGCCTTCGGCGTCAAGGAAGTCGTGGCCGGGGAGAAGACGGCGGCGGTCAAGTTCACGGCCGACAAGGCGGGGATCTTCCCGATCAAGTGCCATCTCCATCCGGCGCACGTGGTGGGACAGCTCCTCGTCCTCGAGTAGGGCGCGTGGCGCGGCGTCCCGCGGCGCAGGCACTGCTGGCGGGCGCCGCGTGCGTCGTGGCCGCGGCCGCCGCGCCGGGACAGCCGTCCGACCAGGCACTCGGCGAGCGCGTCTTCCAGGAGCACTGCGCGGTCTGCCACGGCGCGGCGGGCGACGGCGCCGGCATGGCGGCTCACCACTTCACGCACCGGCCCCGCGACCTCACGAAGGGGCGGTTCAAGTTCCGCTCGACCGCCTCGGGGCAGGTCCCGACCGACGGCGATCTCCGCCGAACGATCACGCGCGGCGTCCCCGGGACCGGTATGGTGCCCCAGGACCATCTGAGCCCCGTCGAGCTCGAGGCCGTCGTCGCGTTCGTCAAGAGCCTCTCGCCGCGCTTCGCCGCGGGCCCGCCCAAGACCCTCGCGATCCCTCCTCGGCCGCCCCTGACGCCGGAGACGCTCACGCGGGGTCGGGCGGCATACGAGAAGGGCGCGTGCGCCGTGTGCCACGGGCGCGACGCGCGCGGCGGCGGGCCGTCGGCCAAGGACCTCTCGATCACGCCCACCGATCTGACGGCACGCCCCCTCAAGGGTGGCCCGGACGTGCGCGACATCATGCGCACGCTTCTCACGGGGCTCGACGGCGCGCCGATGCCGTCTTACCACCAGGTGCTCGAGGACGACGAGCTGTGGGACCTCGCGTACTACGTGGACTCGCTGGGCGGGCCTTCCGAGACGACGGCGGACGAGCGCGCCGGCTGGGACGTGGTGCGCATGCACCAGCGTCGCGCGCGGTAGCCTACCGCTCCCGCGACGGCTCTGCCTCGAGCAGCGCGGCGAGCCGCGCGGCCACCCACCCGCCCGCCACGCCCGCGGCGAGCGTCAGCACGAACGCCACGAGGGTCTCGCCCGCCCCCGGCACGAGCGCCCGGTACGCCGGAAGGGAGCCGAGCCTCATCGCCATCATCCAGAACAGCACGACCGCGTACGCGGCGGTCGCGGCGACCGGCCTCCGTCGCGGGTCCACCGCCACCATTGCGGCGAGCGGAATGAGGGCGAGGAGCTGCGCGACGCTCGTCGTGGCGCCCGGCAAGGTCCCGTTCTTGCGCGCGACGATGTTGGCGACCGCGATCGGCGACGACGGATCCTTGGCGATCTCCTCCTGGATGATCGACACGGGCTGGAGGAGGTCGAAGCCGAGCCGCGCGAGCTGCTGGCCCACGAGCCCCAGCGCGACCGCGCCGACCATCACGACGGCGGGCGCCCAGCGGCTCCCCGAGAGGCGCGCGGTCCCGACGTACGCGACCGGCAGCATGAGGGCGGCGAGCATCGAGTAGAAGTGGAAGAACATGCCTCCCTGGAGGTACGCGATCCGGAAGGCCGGCTGGACCACGAGGTGCAGACCGATGAAGAGGAGCGCGCCGGTGAGCAGCATCGCGACGAAGCGGGTGCGGCTCGCGGCGGGATAGACCTCGCGCGCGATCAGGAAGCAGCCGAGCGTGTTGACCGCGGCGCCGAGCAGGCCCAGGAGGTGCGGTGGGCTCCAGAGCGTGACGTCGATGCCGAAGAGCCGGTGCCAGAGGTCGTCGATCGGCGCCGCGAGGACCGTCAGCGCGATGCCCCACGCCGCCAGGTGGAAGCCGCGCGTGCTCACGAGACCCGCCACGCGGACCACGTCGCCCATGGCGGGCGAGGGGCGGAGCGTCGTCCACGCGAGGACGCCGAAGCTCAGGAGCACCGTCAGCGTCACGCCCGAGTAGGTCATGAGGTGCGGCGCGATCCAGAAGGAATCGCGCCCGATGATGGTGTGCCACTGGATGTCCCACTGGACGCCCCAGCTCGACACGACCTGCGCGCCCAGGAGGCCCCAGAGCACCGCGCGGCGCGCCTTGCCCTTCATCCGGTCGCCGCGGCGAGGACCTTGCGGGCCTGCTTCAGGTGGTCGATGGCGTGCAGCCGCCAGGAGACGATCGCGTAAGCCTTCCAGTTGAGGTCCTCGACCCAGTGGAGCGGCGTCGTACGCCCCTGGGCATCCGTCACGTTGACGACCATCACGAGCGGCGCCCGGGCCTCGGTCGCAAAGTCGGCCGGCACGTCACCGAGCGTCCTCAGGGTCTCCGCGTGGAGCCGCCTGAGCTCTTCGAGGAGCCAGGGCCACGGCCGGAGGAGCGGCGCCTTGGACTGAAGCGAGGCCGGGATCGGCTCACCGGGCGGCCGCCGTCCCGCGAGGAGGCACCACAGCTCGTCGAGCCCCGGACGGTAGGTCTCGACGAGGTGATCCACGACCTCGTGGATCGTCCACTCGCCGGGGATCGTCGCGCGCGCCGCCTGCCACGCCGAGAGCGGCGCCACGAACTCCTCGAAGGCTCGGAGCGGCTCGGCGACGCGCTCGCGGACCGCGAGTGCCGGCAGCTCGCTGGCCTTCGCCCTGAAATACTCGCGCGCCCTCTCCTTCGCCTGCGTTTCGACATCAGAGTTCATTGTGCCTCCTTCTGAAGGTAGCGCATCAGCGCGTCCTCGCAAAACCTGACCGCCGCGGCGCGGCCGAACGCCTTCGGATCGAATGTGAGCTGGAGGGAGACGCCGTCCAGGAGGGCGAGGATTACGGCGGCCCCCTGCAAGACATCGACCCGACGGAACACCCCCGCGCGCGCGCCGCGGGCGATCAGCGCGCCGATGAGCCGGCGCGTGCGCTCGTAGAGCTCCGCGTTGACCGCGCGCAGGCGGTGGTCGTGCATCATCTCGCCCCAGAACTCGACGAACACGACCCAGAACTCGCGCTCCTCGACCGCCAGCGTGAGGCAGGCCTCGATGAGGGCACGGAGGCGCGCCCGGGGATCGTCGGGCCCGCGCGCCTGCGCGGCCGCCACCCGCCGGTCGAGGTCGGCCGTCACCGCCTCCAGCGCGGCCACGAGGATCGCGCGCTTGTCGGCGAAATAGTAGTGAAGGATGCCCTGGCTCACGCCGGCCTCGCGCGCGACCCGTTTCATCGTCAGCCCCGAGTACCCGTCGCGCGAGAGGCGCCGGATCGTCGCGCGGACGATCTGTGCGCGCCGCAGCGGGGCCACCCCGACCTTCGGACTCACGCGCCTCCTTTCTTGGTCGAGCGACCAATTATCTTTGAGACCCCGGCCGGCGCCAAGCGCGGGTGGAGGGGGATCAACCGCGGACGCGGCGCCGCTCGGCGGCGCGCTCGGCCTCGAGGCGCTCGAGCTCGACCACCGAATGGTCGGCGAACGTCATCGCGGCGGCGATGGCCCGGTGGCCGGCCTGCTCGGCGATGAGCCGGTGCATCGCCTGGCAGATGCGCCGGTACGACGGATGGCCCTGGGGCGTGGTGCGCAGCTCGATCACGTGCATCGCCTCACGGGCGTTCAGCTCCATGTAGAAGCGGACGCGGTAGGCCATGGACACCGCGTACGAGGCGACCTCGGGGAGCCCCGCTGCGACGATCGCGTCGTGGAGCTCGGCCGACTCGCCGAGGACCCGCCGCCAGTCCGCTTCCGCGCCCGCCTCGCAGATCGCCTCGGGCATGACCGAGCCGTGGCGCGGGGAGAGGCGCTGCCACTCGAGGGTGAGCAGGCGGTGACGCTGCAGGTCGCGGAAGGCGCCGTAGTCGCCGAGGACGTCGAAGCGGTAGGAGGTCCGCTCGAAGGCGCGCCCCGGCTTGTGGCGGCGATTTCGGCGCGTGCCGACGTACGCGGCGAGCACCGCGCTCCGCTCCTCGTCGGTCAGCTTCCGGGCTCGCGCGAGCAGCTCGTCGTCGGGCAGCGTCGACGCCGCGTAGAGCGCGGCGGCGACCACCTTCGCCTCGCCGTCTGGGTCGAAGTCCGTCAGCGTCACTTCGTCGCGCGGCGCGGGGACGGCGCCGGCGAGGAGCCGCCCGGCGACCGCGTGCGTCGCCGCGCGCGTCTCCGCGAGGTGGCCGGACCACGCGCCGCCGCGGTCCGGGATGTCCACGCGCTTGAGGAACGCCGGGATGACCTTGCGCAGCTCCACCAGCATCAGCTCCGCGTACGCGCGCACCTCCAGCAACGGATTGGCGCGCATCCGGAGCAGGAGCTGCTCGAAGGCCTGCGCGGTGGCGTAGATTCCGACGTTCGAGATCGTCGCCGCCGGCAGCATGCCCCGGAGCGTGTCGAGCGCCTTCGCGCGGATCGTCATGCGATAGACGGTCTCGGCCTCCGCGGGGTCGCGCGGGTATTTCGTCTCGTAGAAGGCGCGCATTCGGGGCAGCCAGTCGTGGTAGGCATCGAAGCAGCGATCGAGCGTCGCCACGTAGCGCTCGCGCAGGGACTCTCGGAGCTCGCCGGGGACGTGGTACCGGTACCGTCCGCCCGGACGGTCGTCGTACGGGATGTAGCGGGTGGACTGCTCGAGGTAGGCCATGAGGCGGCCCCACTCGAGCACCTTCGTCAGGATG
>JBGPIS010000196.1:0-5366 GCA_041484965.1 Methylomirabilia bacterium | reverse complement strand
CGTCGCGGTCCTCGTCGTCACCGTGTACGCGAGCTACGCGACCCTCGCCAAGTGGCTCAAGTGGCTGACGGGCGTGCTCTTCGCTTACGTCGCGGCGGCGCTTCTCTCCCAGCCCGACTGGGGGGCCGCGCTCGTGGCGAGCCTCGTGCCCTCGTTCCGGTGGGACGCCGTCTTCGTCGCCACGCTCGTCGGCGTGCTCGGGACGACGATCTCGCCCTACCTCTTCTTCTGGCAGGCGTCGCAGGAAGTGGAGGAGGAGAAGGCCCTCGGCAGGCGCACGTCGGCGCAACGGCGCGGCGCGACCGACCACGAGCTAGCCGACGCCCGGCTCGACGTCAACACGGGCATGTTCTTCTCGAACCTCGTCATGTACTTCATCATGCTGGCGACCGCCTCCACGCTCCACCGCGCCGGCATCCACGAGATCGAGACGGCGCGCGAGGCGGCGGAAGCCTTGCGGCCGCTCGCGGGGGACGGCGCATACTTCCTCTTCGCCGCCGGCCTGATCGGCACCGGCTTCCTGGCCGTGCCTATTCTCGCGGGCTCGGCGTCGTTCGCCGTCGCCGAGCTGTTCGGCTGGCGCTCGGGGCTCGACCTCTCGCCGCGGCGCGGCCGGCGCTTCTACCTGGTGTTCGCGTACGCGATGCTCGGTGGGATGCTGCTCGACCTCGTCCAGATGAGCCCGATCCGGATGCTCTTCCTCGCCGCGGTCCTGAACGGCCTCCTGGCGCCACCGCTTCTCGTGCTCGTCATGCTCGTGAGCAACAACCGGAACATCATGGGCGAGCGCACCAACGGCCCGTGGCTCAACGTCCTCGGCTGGACGGCGACGGCCGTGATGACGGCCGCCGCGGTCGCCTTCTTCGCGACGTCGCTTTGAGCGACCGCACCGCCCGGATCGTCATCGGCGCCGCCTCATCGGCCGTCGTCGTCGCCGTCGCCTACCTGCTCCTCGGCCACACGCCGCAGGCCGGCGTGTCGCCGCTCGTCGCGGCGCTGCCGCTCCTGAACGCGTGCCTCAACGCGACGAGCGCTGCGCTCCTCGCCGTGGGGTACCTCTCCATCCGGCGCAAGCAGGTCACGGCGCACCGCGCGTGCATGCTCTCGGCGCTCGCCGCCTCCACGCTCTTCCTGATCTCGTACGTGACGTACCACTCGCTCGGGGGCTCCCGGCCGTTCGGTGGTCAGGGCTGGGTCCGGATGGTCTACTTCTCCGTCCTGATCTCTCACGTCGTCCTGGCCGCGGTCATCATGCCGCTCGCGCTCACGACCGTCTACCGCGGGCTCACGGGGAGCTTCGCCCGCCACGTGAAGATCGCCCGCTGGACGCTCCCGCTCTGGCTCTACGTGTCGGTGACGGGCGTGCTCGTCTACTGGATGCTCTACCGACTCTGAGCGATGCGCGCCGGCTCGGCGCTCAGACGAGCGTGCCGCGCAGGACCGTGACCGCCTGGCCGCCGAGCTTCACGCGGTCGCCCACGACGCGGACGCGAACCACGCCGCCCCGGGCCGACGCCTGGTAGGCGACGAAGTCGGTCTTGCCGAGGCGTTCGCTCCAATACGGCCCGAGGGCGCAATGGGCCGAGCCCGTCACCGGATCCTCAGGGATCCCCGAGCCCGGCGCGAAGAAGCGCGAAACGAAATCAAAGTCGCGCGTGGCCGCGCGGCTCGTGACGATCACGCCGCGCACCGGAAGCTTCGCGAGGACGGTGTGGTCCGGCGCGAGCGTCCTCACCAGCTCCTCGGACTTCACCTCGACGAGATAGTCGAACTGGTTCCTGCCGACGTACGCGGGCTCGACGCCCAGCGCCTCGAGGAGACCCGGCGGCGCGGGCGCCGGCTCCGCGCGCTTCGCCGGAAAATCGAGCTCGATCCAGCCGGCCGCGCGGTCGGCGGTGAGGAGGCCGCTCTTGGTCTGGAAGCGCGCCTGCCGCCCCTGTGCGAGATGCGCGTCCTCCCACAGCACGTGGGCGGCGGCGAGCGTCGCGTGGCCGCAGAGCGCGACTTCGATTGTCGGCGTGAACCAGCGCAGGTCGAAGCCGTCGTTCTGCGGTACGAGGAACGCCGTCTCCGCGAGGTTCATCTCGCGGGCGACCGCCTGCATCCATGACTCGTCCCGCGGCGCGGGAAGCAGGCACACCGCGGCCGGGTTGCCGCGGAACGGCGTGTCGGTGAACGCGTCGACCTGAACGATCCGGAGACCCACGACCGTCGAGTCTATCGCACCTTGCCCCGGACCCGCTCCTGGTCTACGCTCGCGTCGCTGGCTGACACGCAGGCCCACCGCGCATCGTCCGTGCCGACATCGGGAGGATCAGTCATGGAGCAGAAGCTCGACAAGCAACGAACGCAGGAGTTCGCGCGAAAGCTCTTCGGGCTCTACACGGGCGGTATGCTCACTCTCATGGTGGACATCGGCCACAAGACGGGCCTCTTCGAGTCGGCCGCGAAGGGCCCCGGAACGAGCCAGGAGATCGCCGACCGGGCGGGAATGAACGAGCGCTACGTCCGTGAGTGGCTGAGCGCGCTCGCGACGGGCGGCGTCTTCGAGTACGACGCCGCCTCGCGGACCTTCTCCCTGCCGCCCGAGCACGCCGTGTGCCTCACCGGAACGTCGAGCCGCAACCTCGCGCCGGCTGGCCAGGGCCTGCCGATGCTCGCGAGGCGGCTGCCCAAGATCGTGGAGTGCTTCAAGAACGGCGGCGGTGTCCCGTACTCGGAGTACCGGCCGGACTTCACCGAGTTCATGGACGCCTCGTGGCGTCTCCTCTACGACGGCCTGCTGATCAAGGGGTTTCTCCCGGCCGTCGAGGGACTGCCCGAGCGGCTCGAATCCGGGATCCGCGCGGCCGACCTCGGCTGCGGGACCGGCCACGCGGTCAACGTGATGGCCCGCGGCTATCCCAAATCCACGTTCGTCGGCTACGACATCGGCGAGGACGCGATCGCGCGGGCGCGGGCCGAGGCGCGCGAGATGGGGCTCGCGAACGCGCGCTTCGAGGTGCTCGACGTCACCCGGCTGCCCGCCGAGCCGAAGTTCGACCTGCTCACCTCGTTCGACGCGATCCACGATCAGCGCGATCCGGCGGCGGTCCTCCGGCGCGCCGCCGGCGCCCTCGCGCCGGGGGGCGTCTACCTCATGATCGAGCCCAAGGCGTCGAGCAATCTCGAGGAGAACATCGGCAAGCCGTTCACACCGTACATGTACGGCGTGAGCGTGCTCCACTGCATGACGGTCTCGCTCGCCGAGGGCGGCGCCGGACTGGGCACGGCGTGGGGTGTCGGGGCCGCGCGCCGGATGCTCGCAGCGGCCGGCTTCCGGTCGGTCGAGGTCGTCGACGCGCCCGGGCCCCAGAACAGCATCTACGTCTGCCGGCTCGCGGCGCCCTCGGGAGCGTCCCCGTGATCGGCGCCGGCGAGTTCGCGGAGGCCTGAGCCCGTGCGCGGTCTCGAGCAGATCCCGTGGCTCTACGACCCGATGTGCGCCGTCCTGGAGCGGCTCGGCTTCGGCCGCTGGCGGCGCTGGCTCGTCGCGGGCGCGCGCGGTCTGACGCTCGATATCGGCTGTGGGACGGGCCGCAACCTCCCGCTCTACGGCCCGGGTGTCCGCGTGGTCGGACTCGAGCCCTGCTGGGAGACGCTCCAGCGCGCGCGGCGCCGCGCGTCCGGCGTGCCGCTGGTCCAGGGCAGTGCCGAGGCGCTGCCGTTCGGCGCCGGCGCGTTCGACACGGTGGTGAGCGGCCTCGTCTTCTGCAGCGTCCCCGATCCGCGCCGCGGCCTCGCCGAGGTCAAGCGCGTCCTCAAGCCCGACGGGCGGCTCCGAATGCTCGAGCACGTGCGCGCGACCGCGGCGTGGAAGGCGCGGCTCCAGGACCGCACGCAGCCGTTCTGGACGTGGCTCTCCGGCGGCTGCCACCCGAACCGCGATACCGAGCGGACGGTGGAGGCGTGCGGCTTCGGGATCGAGCCCGAGGGCCGGCGCGCGAAGCAGGACATGCGCCGCTTCTCGGCGCGCCCGGTCGTCGCGGCCCCGGTACAATAACGCCATGCTCTCGCGCCGCGAGGTGCTCAGGGGAGGGGCCGCGATGGGAGTGACCGCCGTCATGCCGACCGCGCTCGTCGCCGCCCAACCGCCCGCGCGGGGCCGGGTCGTCGTCGTGAAGCAGAGCGACCGCGCGAGGGCCGTCGCCGCGTGCTTCGAGGCGTTCGCGTTTCGGGCCTGCGACGGCCGCGACGTCGGGGTCAAGGCGAACTTCAACAGCGACGACCCGTTCCCGGCGTCCACTCACCCGGCGACGCTCACCGCGCTGCTGGGAGAGCTCAAACGCCGCGGCGCGGCCGGCCTCACGCTCGGCGAGCGCTCCGGCATGGGCGACACGCGGTCGGTGCTGGAGAGGACCGGCGCGGCCGCCGCCGTCGCGACCTTGGGTGGGAAGGTCGTCGTCCTGGACGACGTCGGGCGCGACGCGTGGCGGCCGTTCACCGCCCCACACTGGCCGGCGGGCCTGCACGCCTCGCGGCTCTTCACCGACGGGGCGTGCGTGGTCCAGACCATGTGCTGCAAGACCCACCGCTTCGGCGGCCACGTCACGCTGGCGCTCAAGAACACCGTGGGGCTCGTCGCCAAGCGCGTCCCCGGCCTCTCCCACGACTTCATGAGCGATCTCCACTCCTCGCCCCACCAGCGCGCGATGATCGCCGAGGCGAACCTCGTCTGGCGCCCCGCGCTCAGCGTCATGGATTGCCTCGAGGCGTTCGTGGACGGGGGGCCCGAGCGGGGGACGCGCGCCGCGCCGGGCGTCTTCCTCGCGAGCGACGACCGCTGCGCGCTCGACGCCGCCGCGATCGCGCTGCTGCGCCTCCACGGCCTGCGCGGCCCCGCCGCCCAGGGGCCGATCGGCGCGACCGCGCAGCTCGCGCGCGCCCTCGAGCTCGGTCTCGGCGCGCCGCCCACCGGTGTCGAAGTCGTTCCCGCCGATGCCTCGGCGCGCGAGATCGCGCAGCGCCTGGCCGCGGAGCTCGCCCGAGGCTGAGGATCCAGATGAGAGCGACGGTGGGCGCCCGGGCGATCGTCGGTCTCGTCCTCGGTGTCCTCGTCCTGCTCGCGGCGGACGCCGGAGCTCAGACCTACCGATGGGTCGACGAGAAGGGTGTCGTCCACTACGCCCAGGGCATCGACAACGTTCCCGAGCGTTACCGCGATCCGCGGCTCTCGCCCGCGGAGCGCGCCACGGCCCTCGAGGCGATGAAGGCGCTGAAGACTCTCGCCTCGCTGGTCGACCCTGCGATGGGGAACACCGAGTATCAGTGGCGCCTGCGCAGGCTCGAAGAGGCCGTCCCCAAGGCGCTGCGCGCGATGAAGCGTG
>JBGPIS010000195.1:0-5388 GCA_041484965.1 Methylomirabilia bacterium | reverse complement strand
ATCTCCGACTGCGCCTTCGAGCGTCCGGCGCCGAATCCGACGAAGTAGCGGAGCGCGCGCGACCCGGGAGCCAGGCGGCTGATTTCGCCTTCGAGCCGCAGCGCCTTCTCGCTCCCCAGCCTGAACTCGGTCTCGCTGGCGTTGACGACCCTCGCGAAGAGTCCGCTCTCCCGAAGGCGGCGCACCAGCTCCGCTTGCAAGAACGGCGGCAGCTCCGCGGCCAGCTTCTTGTCTTCGTCGTCGTTCAGCTGGGGCTCGGTGACCTTGAACGACCCGACGACGACAACCTGATAGCTCTTGAGGTCGAACCCGCTCCGGATCCCCACGAGCCCGGCGTCCTTGTCCTCTTGCGTCGGCTTGAGGTCCGTGGTCCCTCGGGGTTCCTCGGCCGTGGTCTGCATCGCGCCGATGCATCCGCTCACGACCAGTGACAGTCCCAGGACCATCGAGACGACAAATCCTCTCACCATGCGCTTGCCTCCTCTCGGGCGAACGGTGTTTCCCGCCGCGATGGCGAGAGGGTAGCATGAGGGCCATGATCCTTGCCCGCCTCGCCCTGGGCGCCGCCGCGGCGTGGATGGCCTATGCGTGGGGCGCGCACCTCCTGACGCCGGCGTCGGTCTGGCGTGGGCCGGCGACGGCCCGGCGCGTCGCGCTGACCTTCGACGACGGCCCGGATCCCGTCTGGACGCCGCGCGTGCTCGACCTCCTCGCCGCCAGGCGCGTGAGCGCGTCCTTCTTTCTGGTCGGCGAGCGGGCGACCCGGGCGCCCGAGGTCGTGCGCCGCATCGCCGCCCAGGGCCACGAGGTGGCGAGCCACGCCTGGACTCATCGAAGCCTCTGGTTTCTCGGCCCCCGCGCGACGGAGTCGCAAGTCGCGCGCACCCACGAGCTGCTCACCGCGCTCACGGGCGACGAGCCCCGCCACTTCCGCCCGCCGTGGGGCATGGTGAACGGGGCGCTCTTCGGCGCGCTCCGCCGGCACGGCGAGCGCCTCGTCTTCTGGTCCATCCAGCCCGAGGGGCTTCGGCCCGTCACCGCCGACCGCCAGACGCGCCACGTGCTCGAGCGCGCGCATCCGGGCGCCATCGTGGACCTGCACGACGCCGAAGGGACGCCGGCGGCGCCCGAGCGGCTCCTCGGCGCGCTGCCCTCGATGATCGACGGCCTCAGAAACGCGGGCTATGAGCTCACGACCGTCGCCGAGCTGCTCACCGCGGCTCGTTGACGTAGAGCCAGCGGCCGCCTGCGACGGCGACGAGCCGCGCGCCCGGCAGGCCCGCCACGACGCTCCGCTCCGGAGCGCGCACGCTGACGACCCACACACGCCTGCCGCCGAGCCATGCCTCCCGAAGCCGCGCGGCGTCCCAGAAGCGCTCGCGCGCCTCGGGACGGCGCGCCCCGAAGGCGAGCACGCTCCGCTCGCCATCGACGATCACGGCCCGGCGTCCCGAATACCACTCGAGCGCGCCCGAGTTCTCGATCGGCCCCTCGTGGGCCACGAGGTCGTCGGGCCCCGCGCGCCGCGCAAGCTCGAGGCCGATCGAGCGCGTCGCGCGATGCGAGGCCACGAGCGAGAGCGCGCCGCCGACCGACGGCAGGACGAGCAGCATCGTGGCGAGGACGGCGAACACCGGGGCGAGCCGCGCGCGCGGCCCGAAGCGGCGCCATGCGGCGACGCACGCGCTCAGCGCCAGCGCGCCGGCGGTGAACGCGAGCGCCGTCGCGACCAGAAGCGGCCGGAAGGCGGCAAACGGCGGAAGCGGCGCGGCCTGTCCCGCGAACGCGCTCTTGCGAGCGGCGACGTCGGTCGCGCCGAGAACCAACTCCATGAAGCGCGCGCCGTCGCCCGTCGCGCAAAGCCCGCAGGCGACCGCGAGCGCCCCGAAGAAGACCGCGTGGGCGGCGACGAGGCCGCGGCCACGGCACTCCTCCCAGCCGCGCGCGGCGAGGAGCGCGATCGCGAAGTAGGCGGGCAGACCGTAGTGCGGCAGGCGGAAGGCTGAGAACGTCGTCGCCGCAAGAATCCCCAGCGCCCAGAGCGCGAGCGCCGTCCACGGGAGCTCGCGCGGGTCTCGCCAAGCCCCTCGACGACCGAGCGTCCGGAGCGCGACGGCGGCCGCGAGCACCCAGGGCGCGGCGCCGAAGAGCGCGACGGCCAGGAACTCCCCTGCCGAGAGCGGCACATCCTCGTCGGGAAACTGCCGCGCGCCCACGACGTTAAGGAGATGGTTGTCCACCACCGTGTACCAGACGAAGCCCGGCGTCCTCCACTCCGCGAGCGTCCACCAACCGAAGCCGAGCAGCGCCAGGAGCACCACGCCCGGCCACGGGAGCCAGCGCCCGAGCGGCCGCGCGCGGCCTGCGAGAATGCGCGCCCCGCCGATCGCCAGGACCGGCCCGACCGCGCCGAGCGGATCCTTGGCGAGCGCCGCGACGCCGAACGCCGCGAGCCCGGCGATGACGCGGCCCCGCCGCGCCTCGGCCACGCCCGTGAGGACGAGCGCGAAGCCCCAGGCGAGCGCGGCGACGAACAGCGTCTCCGGGCGCACGTAGCGTCCGAACGCGAAGAACCCGGTGGACGCGAGCAGCGCAAGGCCCGCGAGGAACCCCCCGCGCGCGCCGAGGAGCCGGGCGCCGAGCCAGGCCGTGGCTGCCACGGCGGCGAGCGCGGCGGCCGCGGGGACCGCGCGCGCGGCACCCTCGTTCGTCCCCGCCCCCGCGAACGCGAGCGCCATGAGCGCATAGAGAAGCGGGGGCTTGTCCACGTAGCTGACCCCGTCGAGGGTCAGGGCAAACGGGTCGCGTGTCTGAAGCAGCTCGCGCGCGATCTCGGCGTGCTGGCCCTCGCCCGGGTCGTCGAAGGGCGCCTGCCCGAGGCCCGGGAGGAGCAGCACGGCGGCGGCCAGGACCGCCAGCGCCGCGGCGGCGAGCGCGGCGCGCCCAGGGCTCAGAGCGATTTTGCGATCGCTGCGAGCACGTCCTTCTCCACCGTCTGGTCGGTCGTGGCCACGGGCTCGTCGTTGTCGATCCAGAGAATGCGCTCGCGCTTGAACAGGATGCGCTCCACGGCGATCGTCGTCGTCTTGTCCCCGGCCGCCTTGATGTTGATGCGGAGGCGGTGACGCGTGCCCTTGGCATAGACGCCGTAGTCCTCGCCCCCGAACTTCTTCGCGTCCGTCGTGATCCAGCCGATCGTGCGGTCCGCCTTGTCGATGTCCCAGCCGAGGAGCTTCAACACCTTTTCGACCGTGGTCCACGCGTGGTCGGCGGAGACGGCGAAGGTCTGCGACACCGAGCCGGCGACGGCCGGCCCGGCCAGCGTCAGGAGCAGGAGCGTGACGGGAACGAGCACCCTCATGGCAATCCTCCAGGGGAAGCGGCATTGAAGCTCACGGCTCGAGCCGTCCCTCGCGCAGGTATAGCACCGCGGTCGCGCCGGCAGCGGCGTCGGGCCGGTGGCTCACGAGGACCACCGCCGCGCCGGCGCGGGCCCGGCGGCGCAGGCCGTCGAGGATGACCACGCCGTTGGCGTCGTCGAGGTTCCCGGTCGGCTCGTCCGCCAGCAGGAGCGGCGGATCGTTGAGCACCGCCCGGCAGTAGGCGACCCGCTGCTGCTCGCCGCCCGAGAGCTGCGGTGGGAAATGGTCCTTCCGGTCGGCGACGCCGAGCTCCTCGAAGAGCTCGAGGGCGCGCCGCCGCGCAATAGATCCGTCGCGCCCGGCGTAGTGCGCGGCGAGGAGCACGTTGTCGAGGGCGGTGAGCGACGGCAGGAGCAGAAACGACTGGAAGACGAAGCCGACCGAGCGCGCCCGCGCGCGGCTCTTCCCGTTCCGCCCGAGCCCGCTCACGCGCTCGCTCTCGTACCAGACCTCGCCGCCGTCGGCGTCTTCGAGAAGCCCGAGGACGTTCAGGAGCGTGCTCTTCCCCGAGCCCGAAGGGCCGGTGACCACGACGAACTCGCCGCCCTTCACGGTGAGCTCGGCGCCCGAGAGCACGGGAACGGGCACGCCCGACGGCGAGCGGTAGGTCTTCACGAGCCCGGCAGCGCGTAGCACGGCGCTACGCCCCCCGCCGGATCGCTTCCGCCGGCGCCAGCCTCACCACGCGCCAGGTCGCGTAGGCCGCGGCGAGGACGCCGAGCGCCACGGCGAAGCCGAGCGCCCCGCCGAGCAGGCGGGCCGAGAAGTAGAAGAGCTGCTGGTCGCTCCGGCCCGCCCAGCCGTCGAGCGTCGCGCCGAGCGCCAGCGCCAGCGCGATGCCGCCGGCCCCGCCCGTCAGCGTGACGGCGAGCGCCTCGCCGAGGACCTCGCGGCCCAGGTGGACGTCGGTGGCTCCGAGCGCGCGCTTCACGCCGAAGTCCCGGATCCGCTCGAACACCGCGGCGGCCATCGTGTTGGCGAGCGAGAGCCCCCCGATCACGAGCGCGAGCGCGCCGATGCCCGCGAGCAGCGCGGAGAAGAACGCGGTCGACGAGCGCAGGAGCCGCGAGAGCTCGCTCGGAAGCTGGACGTTCACTCCGGGCACGCGCTCGCGGATCCTGAGCGCGACCGCGTCGGGATCCTCCCCATCGCGCCAGCCGACGGCTGCGCCCGTGTTGAGGTCGGCGGCGGTCAGGGCCGCGGCGCCGGAGGCGAGCACCGTCTGCAGCAGGCGGTCTTTCGCCACCCACTGCTCGCGCGCGTCAGCGATCGGAACGATCACGAAGCGGTCCGGCGCGGTCAGCATGCGCTCGAGGACGCCGATCACCTCGTACGGCGCGCCCTCGAGCTGGAGAGGTGAGCCGACGCCCAGGCCGCGCGAGGCAGCGAACGATGCCCCGACGACCGCCACGCGGCGGTCGCCCGCGCGAAGGAAGCGCCCGGCGCGCACCGGCAGCTCGCGATAGTGGCGGTTCGGCATCGGCACCGACAGGTCGAAGCCGAGCACCAGCTCCTGGGTGAGCGTCATGAACTGCGAGGTCGTCGGGTTCAGCGGGAGCATGACTTGAGATTGCACGCTGGCGACGCCCTCCACCTCAGCGATCTTCCGGATCGCTGCGGCGGGCAGAAGCCCCCCCGCGGTGAAGCCGGTGCCCATGCCCATCCCCCGCCCGGCGACGGAGATCTGGCCGAGCACGAAGCGGTCACCGCCCTCGATGAAGCGGACGATGCGCTCGCTCATCGCGCCCAGCGTGACGAGCCCCGCGACGCCGATGCTGATGCCCGCGATCGTGAATGCGTAGCCGCGGAGAATGCGGCGCAGCGCTCGCACGAACCTCCCACCGCTCCCCTCGCCCGGCGGGGCCCCAGCCCCGCGACGGCCTGCGGCTCGCCCTACCATCTCACCCGCTCCCCTCGCCCGGCGGGGCCCCAGCCCCGCGACGGCCTGCGGCTCGCCCTACCATCT
>JBGPIS010000194.1:0-5414 GCA_041484965.1 Methylomirabilia bacterium | reverse complement strand
GACGAGCGCCTTGCCGATCTCCGGGTGGCGCCGCATGATCTGCCACTCGTCCGGCGTGAGCGGTCCGGGCTTCAAGAGAATGGCGTCCGGGATCCCGATCTTGCCGATGTCGTGCAGGAGCACGCCGTGGGCGAGGTCGGGTACGTCCGTCTCGGGCACGCCGTACTCGCGCGCCGTGGCGAGCGCGTAGCCGTGGACGCGCCGCGAGTGGGACTCGGTGCCGACGTCGCGCGTGTCGAGCGCCGAGCCGAGCGCCTCGAGCGTCGTGTGGTAGGTCTCCTGGAGCTGCTGGTAGGCGGTGGCGAGGTCGCGCGTGGCCTCGACGACCCGGCGCTCGAGGAGGGCGTGGTACTCGCGGCGCTCGATGAGGAGCTGGCGCCGCTCCCAGGCGCGGTCGGCGGCGATGAGCAGCTCGTCCACGTTCACGGGCTTCAAGATGAAGTCGTACGCGCCAAGCTTGAGGCTCTCGATCGCCGTCTTCACGTCGGCTGCGCCGGTCAGCACGATGACCGCCGTATCGGCGTCGAGCGCGCGCACCGCCTGGAGGAGATCGATACCCGTCATGCCGGGCATCTTGAGGTCGGTGACGATCAGCGGCGGGCGCCCCGCCTTGAAGACCTCGACGCCCTCGCGGCCGTCGTTGGCGAGGAGACAGTTGTAGCCGGCCGAAAGGAAGATCTGGTGGAGGACCTCGCGGACCTGGCGGTCGTCGTCGACGAGCAGGATGTCGCGCTGGGCCACGTCAGCCACCCAACTTGTCCGCGGGCCGCCCCGCCGCCACGACCTGGTTCTTGCCCGCGCGCTTGGCCGCGTAGAGCGCCTCGTCGGCGGCGCGGAACAGATCCTCGGAGGTCGTGACCTCGTCGTCGGGAAGGCTGGCGACTCCGAACGACGCCGTCACCTGCTTGCCATGGGAGAACGGAAAGGTCGCGACCACCTGCCGGATCCGGTCGGCGTAGAGGCGGGCGCCCGCCTTCGAGGTCTCGACGAGCAGGACCGCGAACTCATCGCCGCCGAAGCGCGAGACGACGTTGATGCCGCGCGAATGCTTCATGAGGATCTGCGCGATCTCGCGCAGCGTCTCGTCGCCGACCGCGTGGCCGAACTCGTCGTTGACGTTCTTGAACCCGTCGATGTCCAGCACGACCACCGACACGGGATGGTTGAAGCGCTTGAAGCGCGACATCTCCTCCTCGAGCCGGAGGGAGAAGAAGCGCCGGTTGTAGAGCCCGGTGACCTCGTCGCGGAACGAGGTCTCCTTGAGCTTGGCGTTGGTGACCTCGATCTCCTTGTAGGCGGCGTCGAGCCGCGTGGTGAAGGAGTTGATCTGGATCGCCTGCTGCTCGATCGTGCTCAGCATGTTCGTGAACGACGTCATGAGCGTGCCGACCTCGTCGGTCCGCCTCCCGGGTCCCTCGAGGTTCGGCTGCGCCGACAGCATCTCGGCCATCTGGCTGACCGTCCAGCCGAGATCCCAGATGAGCCAGGCACCGCCGATCATCGCGAGCGCCATGAAGAAGATGAGCCCCTGGAGCGCGACGAGGTGGACGCCGCTGAGCGACTCGATCTCGGGCAGGACGTAGCCGTGGACGATGTACGCCAGCACCAGCAGGGGGAGCACCGAGGAGAGGCAGAGCGCGAGCAGCACCCGCTTCTTCAGCCGCCGTCCCAGGGACACGAAATCCGGGGGCGCCTCGCCAGACATTCAAAGCATTATTCTTGTTGCCGCGAGACCGTGTCAATGTAAGAATTTCAAAGAGTTTTCGCGTGATGCACCTACCGGACACGAAGCTCGACTGCCTGGGGCTCTTCTGCCCCATCCCCGTCCTCAAGACCCGCGAGGCCATGAAGCGGCTCAGGCCCGGGCAGATCCTCGAGATGATGTCCGACGACCCGGGCTCCGAAGCCGATATGCAGAGCTGGTCGACCCGCACCGGTCACGAGCTCCTGGAGATCGACAGGAATGGCGCGGTCTTCCGCTTCGTCATCCGCAAGACCGGGTAGCGGCGGCCCGTCGGCCGCCGTGTCCCGCGTCTACCTCGACTACGCCGGCTTCTCGCCGGTCGATCCGCGCGTGGTCGCCGTCATGCGGCCCTTCCTCGAGGGCGGGGTGGGCAACCCCGGCGCGCCCCACTCGCTCGGGCTCGAGGCGCGCGCCTCGCTCGACGGCGCCCGCGCCAAGGTCGCGCGGCTCGTCGGCGGCACGCCGGCGGGGGTGATCTTCACGGCGAGCGCGACCGAGGCGAACAACCTGGCGATCCGCGGCGTGGCCGAGCGCGCCGCCGGCCGTCACGTCGTCACGTCCGCGATCGAGCACGTGTCGGTGATCAACGCGTGCCGCGACCTCGAGAAGCGCGGCTTCAGCGTGACGTACGTCGGCGTGGACGCCGACGGCGGCGTGGACCCGCAGGCGGTCGCGCGCGCGATGCGCGGCGACACCGTGCTCGTCTCGATCATGGCGGCCAACGGCGAGATCGGCACGCTCGAGCCGGTGCGCGCGATCGGGCGCCTCGCGCGCGAGCGCGGCGTGCCCTTCCACGTGGACGCGGTGGGCGCCGCGGGGCGCGTCCCCCTCGCGGTGGACGAGGCGCGCATCGACCTCCTCACGCTCTCGTCCAACGACCTCTACGGCCCGCCGGGCGCCGGCGTCCTCTGGGTGCGGGCGGCGGTGAAGCTCGCGCCGCTCGTCGTGGGCGGCGGGCAGGAGGGCGGTTACCGCTCGGGCACGGAGAACCTGCCCGCGATCGTCGGCATGGGCGTCGCCGCCGACCTCGCGCGGATGGAGGGCGCGGCCGAGGTGGCGCGGCTGCGCGAGCTTCGCGACCGCCTGCTGACGGGCCTGCTCGCCCGATTGCCGGCCGCGCGCCTCACGGGCGCGCACGGGGAGGGGCGGCTGCCGCACCACGCGTCCATCGTCGTGCCGGGCGTCAAGGCCGATAGCGTCCTCCTCGAGCTCGACCTGCGCGGCATCGCGGCCTCGTCGGGCTCCGCGTGCAACGCCACGACGGGCGAGCCCTCCCACGTGCTCCGCGCCATCGGCTGCGCCCGCGAGTCGCTCGAGGGCTCGCTCTGTTTCACGCTGGGCCGCTGGACCACCGCGAGCGAGATCGACGTCGTCCTCGACACCCTCCCCAGCGTGGTCGCGCGGCTCCGCCAGCTCGCCCCCAGCTGACGTGCGCCTCTTCCTGTTCGACATCGACGGCACGCTGATCTCCGCGCGCGGCCTCGGCCGCGCCGCCTTCAAGCGCGCGCTCGAGCGGGTCTTCGGGACCGCGGGGGCGCTCGACCAGTACGATCTCCGCGGCAAGACCGACCCGCGCATCGTGCACGACGTGCTCGGTGCCGCGGGATTCTCCCGGGAGGCGATCGAAGCACGCGTCGCCGAGTGCTTCGGGATCTACGTGGGGGAGCTCGCCGCGCTGCTGGGCGACGGCAGCGTGGTGCGGGTGATGCCCGGGATCGCCGAGCTGGTCGGCAGGCTCGCCGCGCGGCGCGACGCGGTCGTCGGTCTCCTCACGGGCAACATCGAGCCAGGCGCGCGCCTGAAGCTCCGGCCGACGGGCCTCCTGCCGCGCTTCAGCGTCGGCGCTTTCGGCTCCGACGACATCGACCGGCGCCGGCTCCCGTTCATCGCCCGCGAGCGGGCGCGGGCGCTCACCGGGCACGAGTTCGGCTTGGACCGCGTGACGATCATCGGGGACACGCCTCACGACGTGGACTGTGCCCGCGCGTGCGGGGCGGTCGCGGTCGCGGTGGCGACGGGGCAGTACGCCGCCGCCGAGCTCGCCCGGTGCTCGCCCGACCTGCTCTTCGACGACTTCGCCGACGTGGAGCACGCCCTCGCGGCGCTCACGAGCGGCGCCGCGTGAGCGTCCCGCTGCTCGTCCTCTGGCTCCACCTGCTCGGCGGGATCGTCTGGGTGGGCGGCCTGATGTTCCAGGCCCACGTGCTGTTGCCTGGCGCGCGGCGGGGCGACGCCCGCGGGTTCGCCGAGGCCGCGCGCCGCGGCCGCCCGGTCGCGTGGACCGCGATCGCGCTCGTCGTCCTGACGGGGCTCTACAACGTGACGCGGCTCGGGCCGCTCGAGCGAATCTTGGAAAACGGGGTGGCGCTCACGCTCGCGGGCAAGTTCCTGCTGGTGCTCGCGGCCGTGGCGATCGCGGGCCAGCGCGATTTCTCGCAGGTGCCGCGACTGCGGCGCGCCCTCGCGGCGGGCCAGGACCCGGCGCCCGCCCTCAGGGCGATCGCGTGGATGGACCACGTGGTGCTGCTCCTCGCGGTGGTGATCGTCTACCTGGGGCTCGCTATCGCACGAGCGGCTTGACGCCGAAGTCGCGCGCAAAGTCGTCGCACTGGGTGACGAGCACGGGCGCCAGCGGGATGCCGTCCTTCCGCCGCCGCTGCTCACTGTCGAACTCCGGCTCGCCCGCGACGTAGATCCGCTCCTGCCCCTCGGCGCGCGGCGACGACTTGAGCGCGTCGAACATGTCGTCCATGTCGCGCTTGAAGTCCTCGATCGGGCGGAAGCGCGCCGGGTCGATCGCCGCGAAGCAGTGGCCGGCGTTTTGGACGCGCCGGTCCTTCATGTCGCTGCGCTCGGAGAGGTTGCCGTAGACCGCGCCGTTCAGGACGCCCGAGAGGATGTCCACCATGACGCCGAGCCCGTAGCCCTTGTGGCCGCCCAGCTCGCGCGTGCCGCCGAGCGGCGAGAGCAGCCGGTGCGTGAGCGCGACCGCGGGGTCGGTGGTGGGGACGCCGCGGTCGTCGAGGGCCCAGCCCGCGGGGATCGGCTTGCCCCAACGCGAGGCGATCACGAGCTTGCCGACGGCGACGGTCGTCGTCGCCATGTCGAGGACGAACGGCGCGTGGCGGCCCGCGGGCGCGGCGAACGAGATCGGGTTCGTGCTGAGCATGCCCTTGCGGCCGAAGGTCGGGACCGCGACGGCGTGGGGCATGTTGGTCGTGCTGAGGCCGATCATGTCGTGCTCGAGCGCCATCATCGAGTAATTCCCCGCGGCGCCGAAGTGGCTCGAATTCCGCACCGTCGCGATCCCGATGCCGTAGGCCTTCGCCTTCTCGATCGCCCGCTTCATCGCGAGGGACGAGACGTAGTGGCCCAGGCACTTGCCCGAGTCGAAGAGCGCCATCGCGCCGTCGTCGTGGACCACCTTGGGCTCGCTGTCGAGCTGCAGGTAGCCGTCACGCCACCACTCGACGTAGCGTGGCAGCATGCCGATGCCGTGCGAGTCCACGCCGCGCAGGTCGGTGCGCACCATGAGGCTCGCGGTGACCTCGGCGGGCGTGCGCGGCATCTTCATCGCCATCAGGATGCCGGCGATGTTTTAGTTGTGATGATCGTGTTGTAGGTTTAGTGTGTTCTTTTGCTTGTTGTTCTGGTTGTTTTGAGTATGTTT